>NZ_JASJFF010000214.1:0-6480 GCF_030065435.1 Microcystis sp. M53603_WE2 | reverse complement strand
TTAGTATCCCGGCCTTTTTGATGTCCGATAATCACCACGGGACGACCGTTAAAACGGGCAACACCACCCACAAGGGCGGGATCGTCGTAACCACCGCGATCACCGTGTAACTCGAACCATTCATCGGTGATGGCTTGAATATAATCTAGGGTACTGGGGCGCCGGGGATGACGGGCTAATTGTAGCCGTTGGGAAGGAGTGAGATTGCTAAAAATCTCACGACGTAATTGATTAGCTCGTTCGTCTAGTTGACTAATTTGTTCCGAGACATCTACGCTATTTTCTTGGGCTAATTCTTTAATCTGTTCGATGCGGGATTCTAATTCGTAGAGGGGTTTCTCAAAATCTAGGAGAAAAATCTTTTTCTCGGTAGTCTCGTTTTTAGTCATAGGTTAGTGGCTAGAAGTTTACTTGGAGCTAAGTAGGTAAGCGTTAAAAATTATCAAATACCCCCCTTGTCAAGGGGGGATTAAGGGAGGATTAAGGGGGGATCGGCACCCCCCTTATCAAGGGAGATCCCCCCGCCTATCGGCACCCCCCTTATCAAGGGGGGCAGGGGGGATCAGAGGCAAAATCTATCTTCAATTTAATTATAACTACTTACTTAATCTTTTCTAGCTTAACGTTTTTCAGCGATCGATTATCGACAGCTTCGGGATGACTGGGAGATAATTTCAGGTTATCGATCGAATTTTGTCAATTGTTGTATAATAACAGATCGTGCCTTTTTCACCCCAAGGAGGATTAGTTATGGCAGGAAGTGAACTAAAAGCGGATCTATGGGTTAACGAATATATTACCCCCTGGGACATTTATAGTCATGGGGTTTCGCGGATTTTAGCCTACAAAAAAACCGCTTTTCAGGAGATGTATATTGTTGAGTCGGGGGCCTATGGAAAAGCCTTGGTACTGGATGGGAAATGGCAATCTTGTACGGGGGATGAATTTATTTATCATGAAGCATTAGTGCAACCGGCAATGATTGCCCACCAAGAAGCAAAAACTGCTTTAATTCTGGGAGGTGGTGAAGGTGCGACAACGCGGGAGTTATTGCGTTGGAAAACAATCGAAAAAGTGATGATGATCGATATCGATGGGGATGTGGTAGAAGCTTGTAAGGAACATCTTCCCGAAATGCACCAAGGCACTTTTGATGATCCTCGTTTTCAGTTAGTTGTGGCCGATGCTTTAGAAGTTTTAGACACCACTAACGATCAATGGGATATTATTATCTCCGATCTGGTTGATCCCATCGAAGAGGGTCCTTCTTTCCCCCTATTCACGAAAGAATACTTTGAAAAACTACAAAGAGTTTTGGCCGAAAATGGCATTGTGGTTGTCCAATCTGGCCCGGTTTCTCCTCCTTCGGTGATGTATCATGCGCGTTTGGTGAATACTTTAAAAGCAGTTTTTCCCTACGTTCATTCCTATTGCGCTCCCACTCCTAGTTATGGTTCCCCTTGGGGTTTTACTCTCTGTGCTAATCATCCTTTAAATACTCGTCCCGATCCGGACGTGGTAGATGAATTAATCAGCGATACAACTACGGGAGGATTACGTTTAATTGATGGCATGAGTTTACTAGGAATGTTACAAACTCCTCTCTATATTCGTCAAGCAATCGCACAAAATACGGAAGTTTATACCCTGGCAAAACCCCCGAAATTCTTCGGTCAAGGAGTAATCAGTAATCAGTAATCAGTTATCAGTTATCAGTTATCAGTTATCAGTTATCAGCTATCAGTAAATAAGGGTTATAACTAGAAATCGATCGAGTCTTCATGATTAAGAATTGCTTGCAGTATTTCTAGGGGAACAGTAGCAAAGTATTGCTGGAGAAAGTTTTCTAGGGCCACCGCTTCTAGAAATTGTTCAATCTTATTAATTTTTGCCTCATGATTGACTAATTCAAAGGATAAATTTTCTTGATTTTTCTTGACTTTAAAGCCATTTTCTGATAGGGAAATTAATCCTAATTCTAGGGTATGATAACTGAGGTTTAAGCGGTTTTGTAATTGTTGACAGGAAATGCTGGTTTTAGTTCTAGCTAAATATTTCCCGATCCCGACAAGGTTTATCCATGGGGTGTGAGCGGATTTTTTCAAAGGACTAGCATAGGCAAGAACTAACTTTTTATCCCGTAAAATTGCCTGTTGATATTCCCTGGAAAGTTTTGTCCAATCCCGGGGACATTCCCAGAGAAAAAGGGGATTTAATTGGCTAACTTCTTGACTAATTTCTCGATGGCGATTGTCGATTAAAAAATCTTTTTTATTGCTATAGGTTAGGGATTCTTGTTGATAGGGATGCAAGGCAATTAAGCGCACTTCATAGCGATTTTTGTAGGTATTAAAATCTAATTCGACTACGGCATCATAACGGGTATCGGCAGCAATTTCGTCTTTGTGATGACCCCACCACATACCGGGGAATCCCTGCTCGATTGAACTATCCCAGATCTCAAAAGTTGTCCGGGGATAAGCGATTTTTCTGCCTTTGAAATCCTCAAGATTTTTATGCCAAAGATTGTGAAAATAACAATTTTGAATTAATAGCTTCGGTGTCGGATTACCCATCCCGCATGGTTCCAGTAATTTTAATTCTCTAAATAGACTTTTTCCCAATTGGGAAACCGTCACCACCGCAGCCACTTCTATCTCGGAAGAAAGGGAAGTTAAATCAATTCCTGTGCGTCGCAACTGTTGATTAATCCCCTCAATAAATAGGGGTAAATTTTCTAGAGTTAAACTTAAACCTGCGGCCAAAGGATGACCACCAAAACGATGTAAAAGATGGGATTGAGAGGATACTAATTGATAAAGATCGATCTCGCGAATTGACCTAGCGGAACCCTTAGCAAAAGGTGGTTCACTGGTACTTAATAAAATTGTCGGTCGCTGGTATTCTTGGGCAATTTGTCCCGCAACTAATCCTAAAATTCCCGCCGGCCATTGGGGATCATCTAAAATAATTACATTAGTGGTGGAAAGATCAATTCTCTCTAGTTTTTTCTGAACTTGTTTCATAATATCCCGTTGGATTTCTTGGCGACGAATATTGGCTAATTCCGCTTGTTCAGCTAATTCGTGACAACGCTTTTCATCTTCACTGGTGAGTAATTCCACACAAAATCTAGCATCGCCATAAATGCGACTGACGGCATTAATTCGCGGTCCAATACCGAAGGATATATCCATCGGTCTATCTCCGGTTTTGTTACATAAATCGAGTAATTTTTTAACTCCTAAACGCTGAGTATTTTGGAGCTTTTGCATACCTTTTTGGGCTAAATAACGACATTCTCCCGTCAATTTGACTAAATCGGCAATTAAACCAATCGCAACTAAATCGAGTAAATTTTCTAGGGGTTTTCTGGGAATATCTGCCAGGGTTAAATACATCGCTTCCACTAATTTATAAGCAACGGCAACCCCAGAAAGATGATAGAAAGGATGGGTTTCCACAAAGTAGCGGGGATTAATCAGGGCAATCACCTCGGGGCGCTCGTCGGGTAGGGTATGATGATCGGTGATGATAATATCGATACCTAGACTGTTTGCATAGTCAATTTCGGCGATATTCGTGCTTCCCGTGTCACAGGTGACGATTAAACTGGTTCCTTGATGCGCTAGTTTCTCGATACCAGGACAATTGAGGCCGTGGGATTCTTTTTGGCGATCGGGTATGTAATAATCTAACTGTTGATAGGGTGGGAAAAACTGCCCCAATCCTTCCCAGAGTACACTGGTAGCGGTGACACCATCGGCATCGAAATCCCCCCAAATACTCACTTTTTCCCCGTTATTTAGGGCTTTTTCCAGTCTTTTGACGGCGAAGTTCATTTCTTGCCCAAAATCAAAGGGAGTTTTTGACTGATAAGCTTTCTCATCCAGAAACGTCCCCAGAGTCGCCCCATCCCGGACACCGCGATGCCATAATATTTGTGCCACGACGCTGCCATCCGACTCTGGGGTGTAGTCTTGGACTATTTTTAAAAACTCTTGGGGAAGCTCTACCGATGGGGGAATTTGCCAGTTAGACACGGGATATCAAGGAAAAAGTAATAAGGAAAAAGGTGACAGTTTTTGTGATTTTCCCTATCTCCATTTAGGGCTTGCTGAATAAATGTGAAATGTAGGCAAGGTAAGGGTTTTGTGGCTTTTCTCGCGAAACAGGTGCAAGATTTTGAGAGAATCGTGCTTCAAAACCTTGCGTCTTCATCAGCCCGCGTCCTGTAGGGGCGAAGCATTCGGACAATAACCTATCGGTGAAACCGTAGATTTTCTATCCGAATGCTTCGCCCGTACTTTTTCAGCAAACCCCATTTAGCCACCACTAACGGGGGGAATTAAAACTATCTCATCGCCATTTTTGAGGATTTTCTCTCCCGAAACAAACTGAAGATTAACTCCAAAACGAGTAACATCGCGCCATCTTTCTAATTGAGGATAGGGGGCTATAATATAGTTTAACACTTCTGTAACGGAAGTGTGGGCAGGAAATTCGAGGTTTAATTGTGAAGTTTGATAGACTTCTTGATAAATAGCAAATAGTTTTACTGTGATCGTAATCTTTTCCATCTTTACATCAATATTTTTCCTAGGATAATAACATTAATTGAGAACCCTGTTCGGTTTTGCGGACTTCGATGCGATGTTGAAAAGCTTCTTTAAATTGGGGCATATGAGTTACAGTCAAAATACAGGCAAAATCAGCGGATATAGCGTTAATTGCCGCAATTAAGCGATCGCATCCTTCCGCATCCTGAGTTCCGAATCCTTCGTCAACAATGAGCATTTGTAGGGCTGTTCCGGCTCTTTGTGCCAATAATCTCGCTAAAGCTAATCGAATCGAGAAATTAATCCGAAAAGCTTCTCCTCCTGAATAGGTTTCGTAGGGACGGGATCCCCGGGTATCACCAATAATAATATCTAAAGTATCGATTAACTTTTGTTGCTGTTTCTTAGTACCTTTACCGCTTTTTTGGGTTAAAAACTGCACATGAAATTGATTACCAGTTAAGCGAGCTAAGATATGATTAGTTTGGGCTTCTAACTCAGGTAAAATATTCTCAATCATCAGAGTTTGTAAACCATTTTTACCGAAAGCTATGGCTAACTCTTTATAAACTGTATATTGTTTTTTCACTTTAGCTAAATCGCTCTCTTTTTCTATCAGTTGTTTACCTAAAGTTTCTAGTTGATGTAATTTCTCCTCAACCCGACCTTTTTGGGAGAGCAATCCATCAATTATCTGTCTTCGCTGTTGAATATTGGTCGATAATGCGGCTATTTCTTGGCGATAGTCAGTCAAAGTACCAATCTTTTGACTAATATTTGCTAACTCCTGATTCAGCTTCTGGCGATCCTGATTTCGCAGCTGTAATCTTTGCTCAATCTCAGCGATTTTAGCGGCTATTTCCGGATAATTTTTTTCTGCTTGTTGCCAGTCTTGATACTGTAATCTTACCCCCTGTAATTGTCGGATCAGATTTTGAATATTCTGATGTTCACTGCGATCATAATTTAAGTTTTGAATAAACTTTTCTAAGCGTTCAACTTCCTGTTTAAGTGGGGAGTTTTGACCTAGTTCTTGCTTCTCTTGTTCTAGTCTAGCTAATTGATTAATTAAATTAGGTTTCTCGGCCTTGATATTAGCTAAACGACGGTTTGCTTGCTTAAGTTCTGATTCTTGAATTTCTGCCCAACGCCATCTTTTTTCTTCTCCTCTGACTAAAGCATGACTTTGTTCATCATAGTTTAAAAAGGCGATTTCTTGATTGACAATTTGTAATTCTTGCTGTAATTCTAGGGCATAATTGCCACTGCTTAAAAGTGCTTCTAACTCCACAAGTATCTCCTCGGTTTTCTCTAGTTCTATTTCCTTTTCTTCAATAGTTTCTAACTTGACTTCCAACTGCACATATTTTTGTTGTAGATTCGATCTTGCTGGCAATTCTTGTTTAATTTGGGCTAATTCCTCCCCTAAACGTTTTAAATCTCGATCGCAGTCTGCCATCCTTTCCTGTAGGGACCAGATTTGCTCTTGAATTTGTTCTTGATGTTGATGGGTTTTCCTGATTACTTGATGACGGTGATGACTGTCTAAATTCTGTTCACACAAAGGACAAACCGAATCGGGAATATTTAATTTTTCCAATTTATCAGTTAACTCTAAAAGTTGTTCTTCATATCTTTTCTGTTGCTCCAATAAACTTTTTTTATCCACTTGTTTAAGAGTTTCCTTTTCTTCAACTCGTTCACAATAGGTTTGTTTTTTATCTAGTTCCTTAATTCGTTTGGCTAAATTGAGAGCTTCCTCTCTTAGTAGAGGAATACGACCAATTTCTGTCTCTAATTGTTGCCGATTTCTTTGCAGTTGTTCCCGACGAGCATTGATCTTAGCTTTTTCCCGTTCCAACTGCATATTTAGATCAGCTTTTCGGCTATTTAAAGGAGCATATTTTAAAGCTAATCTATC
>NZ_JASJFF010001364.1:0-1691 GCF_030065435.1 Microcystis sp. M53603_WE2 | reverse complement strand
TGTTTAGAGAGTGTTGCTAGGGCTGATGAAGTGTTTGTCGTCGATTCCCAAAGTAGCGATCGCTCGATCAAAATATCTACCAACTATGGGGCTAATGTAGTCCAATTTTATTTTAATGGTCGTTGGCCGAAAAAGAAAAACTGGTCCCTCGATAATCTGCCTTTTCGCAATGAATGGGTATTAATCGTCGATTGTGATGAGAGAATCACCCCCGAACTATGGGACGAAATCGCCACCGTGATCCAAGATCCCGACTATAACGGTTATTATCTCAATCGTCGCGTCTTCTTCCTCGGACAGTGGATCCGTTATGGTGGCAAGTATCCCGACTGGAATCTGCGTTTATTTAAACATAAGTCGGGCAGATACGAGAATTTAAACACGGAAGATATCCCCAACACGGGAGATAACGAAGTTCATGAACACGTTATCCTTGATGGCAAGGTGGGATATCTGAAAAATGATATGCTGCACATCGATTTCCGCGATATCTATCATTGGTTAGAAAGACATAATCGTTATTCCAACTGGGAAGCGCGGGTTTATTACAATATTCTCACGGGTAATGACGAAAGTGGCACGATCGGAGCGCACCTGTTCGGTGATGCGGTGCAGAGGAAACGTTTTTTAAAGAAAATATGGGTAAAATTGCCCTTTAAACCGCTGCTGCGCTTTATTCTCTTTTATTTTATCCGTCTCGGTTTCCTGGATGGCAAAGCTGGTTATATCTACGGTCGTCTTTTGAGTCAGTACGAATACCAAATAGGGGTTAAATTGTACGAATTACGGCAATTTGGCGGTAAATTAAACGTTAATGCCCAGGCTAATCCCCCGGTTAAACCCTCGGAACCTCAACCCGCAGAAATGATTAAATAAGTCCTATGTCCCCAGAAATCCGCACCGATGAGGAAGCGTGGCTAGATCTGCGTACCTACGATCAATCTTGGTTTGATCGCGGTCGTTCTAATCCAATTATCCTACTTTGGTGGTTAGTACAGGGGATTCTTTTCCCCCTTAGTTTGCACCAGATGGATAGCTTTCGCTGCGCTGTTTTGCGTCTATTCGGGGCTAAAATCGGCCTTGGGGTGAAAATTCGCCCGACGGCAAGGGTTTCTTATCCTTGGAAAGTTGCGATCGGCGATTATACTTGGATTGGCGATGATGTGGTGATTTATAGTTTAGATAACGTTACCATCGGCAGTCATTGTGTGATTTCTCAAAAATGCTATCTTTGCACTGGCAGTCACGATCCGGGCGATCGCTCTTTCCGCTTAAAAACCACTCCCATCCTCATTGGTAATGGTACATGGATCGCGGCCGATTGTTTCTTGGCTGCGGGGGTAAAAATTGGCTCTAATGTTGTTATTGGGGCAAGAAGTAGCGTATTTGCCGATATTCCCGCTCAAAAGGTCGCTTGGGGCAGTCCCTGTCGTCCTCAATACGATAGAAAGATGAATTCTTATAGCAGTTAGGGCTGACTCAATAAATCTAAAAACCTTGTTGGGTAAGACTTTTAGACTTTTTGGAAACCAAAAAGTACCAGATCCCGGAGTGATCGGGTGGAAAATTCCGGGACTTTTTCCCTGAAAAATAGGTAATTGACCCCCCCAAAATCGCTAAAACCCTACACACTACACCCTACACCCCACACCCTGCCCCCCCCGAAAAACTTTTTGCCGCAAACCCTACTT
>NZ_JASJFF010000347.1:0-1265 GCF_030065435.1 Microcystis sp. M53603_WE2 | reverse complement strand
CTGATTACTGATCACTGATCACTGATTTGTACTCCGATCCCGATCGCCTGTAATCTGATATTGAGACTTTTAGTTAAGGAGACTGAACCGCTTGGCTACTCGTGTGATTATTGTTCGTCATGGACAAAGCAGTTATAACGCAGAGCAGAAAATACAAGGTCGCAGTGATGGCTCGGTTTTGACAGAAAAAGGCCATCTGGACGCGGAAAAAGTAGGAAATGCCCTCAGTCAAATCGATATCGCCGCTTTTTACTGTAGTCCTCTCCAAAGAGCCAAATCTACTGCTGAGGTGATTCAGTCTCGTTTAAATAACTCTCCCGTCATTCAACCCACTTCGCAGTTACTAGAAATCGATCTGCCTATCTGGGAAAATATGGTCAAAGAGGAGGTAAAAGCTCAATACCCCCAAGAATATCGGGATTGGCACCAAAAACCTCACCAATTTAAGATGATACTGCCCGATGGTCAAGAACATTATCCCGTTCTCTCCCTCTATCAACAAGCGCAGGATTTTTGGCGAGAAATTATTCCCCAACACGAGGGCAAAACTATCCTCATTGTTGCCCATAACGGCATTAATCGCTGTTTAATCCTCAGTGCCATCGGTATTCCAGTTTCCTTATACCATTCCCTGCAACAATCTAACTGTTGCGTTAATGTTCTCAATTTTACGGGTGATTTTGGTGATCCTGTCCAGGTGGAATCCCTCAATCAAACAGCACACTTAGGGATAGCTTTACCCCCACCGCGTCCTCCTTTCCAAGGTTCCAGGCTGCTGCTTGTGCGTCACGGAGAAACCCAATGGAATCGGGATAAACGTTTTCAAGGTGTGCGCGATATTCCTCTCAATGATAATGGCAAAGCCCAAGCTGAGAAAGCCGCCGAATTTCTGCGAGAAACGGCGATCGATCACGCTGTCACCAGTCCTTTGTCCCGTCCCAAGGAAACTGCCCAAATTATCCTGCAATATCACCCCGATGTCACCTTAGATACCCAAGGGGATCTGACGGAAATCTGTCACGGACTTTGGGAAGGCAAATTAGAGGAGGAAATTGAAGCGAGTTTCCCCGGGATGTTAGAAGACTGGAAAAATGCCCCGGAAACCGTACAAATGCCGGAAGGGGAGAATTTACAGGAAGTTTGGGATCGAGCGATCGCTTGTTGGCGGCAAATCGTTAAAACCTATAGTAATAGCGATAGTCCTAAGACAATTATGGTAGTGGCCCACGATGCCATTAATAAGGTGATTCTTTGTTATTTATTGG
>NZ_JASJFF010000448.1:0-1344 GCF_030065435.1 Microcystis sp. M53603_WE2 | reverse complement strand
TCTCACCCTGGGGTAAAAGATGTAATTTTTGAGGAAGATAAAAGCGAGATAAGTGATTTTCAAGCGGCAAGCAATTGGTCAATTCTCACAACTATAGGATTGAATCTTTTCAGAGGTTTGGGTTTTCTCTCAATAACAGAGGGACAGAGGTGGTTAGCTGAACGTTGGGAAAAACTGATAGTTTTATCGACGTAAGAAGCAGAAAAATTAGCTAAGTTAACAGGATGTACTCTCAGGAAATTTCAAGAGAGATAGGCTTTTAGTAGCTTGGGAACAAGCTTTATCAATTTATTCATAATAAATATTGGCAGAGGATTAAAGATTAGTTATTGTGACTAACTCTTTTGGTTAGAGAAAGATAAACTTGAGAATTTTCATTCAAATTTATTGACTCAAAATCCGCTGTACTTAATTTAAATGAATCAACCCTAGGGGCAGGGGGGATCGAACCTATAATCCATTTTTAATTTGATTATAACCAACTACTTAGAAGTTAGCCAAGGGAGTCTCAATGAGAGGTAATCCCGATCTGAAAATCCCTAAAACCCCACACCCCACTTCATAATTCATAATTCATAATTCATAATTCCCATGTAGTCTTAACGGGTTACTCCATCCACCACCGGACGGACATCGCTGCCCTCAAAATAGCCGGGGTTGCCTGTCCAGTTGAAATCCGACACGCGGATGTTGAGTATTCCCAACTGCAGCACCGGGTTATAGCGCAAAATTAAACTATAGGTGCGACGACTCCATTCGAGAAAATATTCTGTACTGATTTCCTTCGCTTGATCGATACTATAAATACTCTGGAAACCCACGCGAATCGGACCATATACCTGTTGAGTTATACCATAGGACATTGTTTGTTGATCAACAAAGCGATCGAAGAAAAAGGGTGATTGTCCGTTAACCAAACCCTGACTAAAACTGAGATTAAACCCGGTATAGTCGAAAAAATTGCGGGAAAAACGCCCAAACTGTCCTAATAATCCCACGGTTCCCGTGACGGAATTTTGCGTCTCTCCATTAGTGTAATAACTGGTGACACCAGTGACACCAGTGACAATAGCAATATAGGGTTGAACGGGAAGAGGAGAAAATCTTAAACCTTGGTCGGGAGTCGGTGGTAAAGTAAGGGCAGACCAGAGTAAAAAACTGCGATTGAGGGAGACAGCGCCCTGAAAACGGCTTAAATTAGTAACATTATCCGTTGCATTGGCCGCTAAGAGATTACTGCGATCGGTGGGTGCGTTAATATTCTGTAGAGAAGCTTGATAACTGAGTCTAATATCCGTATTCGGGACGACAATCACCGGTGAGGTCAAAATTGCCCCAAAACTG
>NZ_JASJFF010001236.1:0-1669 GCF_030065435.1 Microcystis sp. M53603_WE2 | reverse complement strand
TTAAAGCATATCTAAAGAGTTTTGAGTTAAAAGTTAAACTTCAAGTTTTCATTCAGGACAAATGTACTGGTTAACTAATTTTTTGGGGAAAATTAGTTAACCCATGATTATAACATATAATTAATTTGCAAGAGTTCTATTAAAACTATTTTTGATTTTATCAACCAGTTTCAAAGAAAGGGTGGTTTTACCAATTCCTTTTAAACCTAACACAGTAACCAAACGGTATTTCTCCGCAACTATCCAAGTTTCTAGATTATTTAATTCGGCAACTCTCCCATAAAATTGAGTTATTTCAGGAATATGACCTAAATCTAAATAAGGTTGATCGCGCTGGATTTCAGAGTGATAATTATTATTATTGAGGGAAAATGGATTATGATCACAAATATGAACATTATTAAAAGAGACTAAATCTCGTCCCATATTATTATTTATAAAGCTATGTTTCTTTAAAACTGCTCTAATATTTGATTTAGTAATATCTTCCCCTAAAACTTCTGACAAAATTTTCCATAATTCTGAAGCACTATCTCGAATATGACCTTCACTAAGATGAGATTCTTTGGCAACTTCTGAGTATTTGTAACCTTCTAAGGTCCCTTGCAAGATAGTTTTTTGAAGATAGTCTAGATGTTGATCTGTTTTGGCAAAAACCAACTCATCTAAGAGATTTAACACCGTATTAGATAGATTAGCTTGAAACATGGACTATAGATTAGGTAAGTTTTTTACTTATTTTAGCTGATATTTCCGATATTTCAGATCAATTGTTTGGCTGTAAGTTCCGACTTTTCCGACTGACTAAACTCAAGACTACGATGTATCCTAAGTAATTAAGCAGTTTCAAGGCTTTATTTAGGCAATCTAAAGAAAATGTGTGATAGTACAGATTTTAGTATATCACAGTCAGGATGCCTAAACTGGCTTTAGGCAATGCAGTCCAGGTCACACGATCAACCATTACACAAATCAAATGAGGAGGAAAAAATGACATCAAGTTCTAAAGAAAATGTCTTAGTTGACAACTGTTTTGGTATTGTAACGAACAAAAGACTTACCTATATGGCGAAGAAAAGCTGGTTTAGTGGTGGACGAAGAGAAGATGTTCCTCTCAAGCAAGTTGTTTCAGTTCGATATGAAATGGATAGGAAAGTTGTTGGGGGACTATTCCTTGTTGTTTTAGGAATTGTCTTGATAACTGTAGTAGTGGGTATTATTCCCTTGATTTTTGGTGTTCTATTGATGTGGGGATCTCCAACGGTAAGTGTGGTTACGGCCGGAGGAACAGCAACTCCTGTCACTGGATTGCCATGGCAAAAATCAGAAGCAGAAGCGTTTGTAAATGCTGTACATGGTCAATTATTCGGTGAGTAAATCGAGTGCACAAATTGTCAAAATTTACCCAACCTTTTTGATACTTTGATAATTTCATAAATTGGTAAAGTTAGCTGGAGAATTTTTTATGGATTTGGCAAATCGTTTGCTAATAATGCCTCATTACTTGAGTTGTTTAATTTCATATTTCTTGGCTCTTCGTTACTTGTTATGGTTCGATAGGGGGGCATAAATCGACTAAATCCTTATCTGGCAAGAGACTTAATTGATTAGTTCGCTCTAGATAAAAAACAATTGACAAAAATCGCTAAATGCCTTTCTCTATAAGGGT
>NZ_JASJFF010000666.1:0-2800 GCF_030065435.1 Microcystis sp. M53603_WE2 | reverse complement strand
TCCAATTAATCTTAAACCCTAATGGGGATTGAAACGATCTTGACGCGATTATCTTTTCGTGTTACCATAGGCTCCAATTAATCTTAAACCCTAATAGGGATTGAAACAATGTCATGACCGAGGCTCGCTTAAGAGAATTTTTGTTCCAATTAATCTTAAACCCTACTAGGGATTGAAACTTTGGGGAGAATCCACTACTTTCCCTCGCTATTAATGTTCCAATTAATCTTAAACTCTACTAGGGATTGAAACAATATGCTTATTGTTCCTCACTCTATTGTTATTCCAATTAATGTTAATCCCTATTAGGGATTGAAACACCCTAAAGATTCAACGGCATTAGAAGCGATTATCGCGCCAATTCAGACTTGAATTGGCGTTTTTGTTCAGAATTTAAGTGATTAGGGGCTGACCTAACTAGGGCTTGCTGAATAATGGTAAAACCCTTTTAAAATAAGGCTTTTGACCTGTTAAAATCCGATGTTCATGCTGCGAAAATCGGATTGGGACCCTCAAAAACCTTGCATTATCCTTCTTGTAGTATATAAGTTGGTACGAAAAAAGAGGGCAACAAAGCCTGAAACGACCGACTACTGACGACCGACGACCGGCTACTGACTCCTAACCCCACCAACAAACTTTTTGCCGCAAACCCTATCTAAAAATCAAACTCGTCTAACCCCGGTTGTGGGGGAGGAAAGCGACTGCGAGGAGATTTTTTCGACTTTCTCAAAAAAGCGGGGATAAATGCGGCCATAAAAAATCCAATTCCCAAAGAAAAAGCCAATAAAACACCGATAGGTACTTTAATTGACTCAAATTGTAGAAACTTTAAAGAAACTGGTTGGATATTTTGAATAGCAAAAACTGCCATGGTCATAATCCAGCCGCCGACAATAGCACTAGCTAAAAAATTACTAATTGTATTCATGCTTGTCCTCGCCATGTTTGTGGGAGATTTTTTCAGGTTTTGTAGGCTAATTTCGCAGTTAGCTCCCTATTAATACCATTTTTCTTTATTCGTGGCCCTCCTATCCATTAGTCGCATCTTTCTTAACATAAAATTTGACAAAAAGAGAAAAGTGTGCAAGATTGCTCAAGGGGGTTCTATGGGGAAAATAATTTGATCAGATAGTTTCCAAGTCTGGCTGATATCATGTTACCTTCCCAGTCCTAACCAAATAGTTTTAACACTAGGTTCACCGTCGCCTTTTCTACCTAAAAAAACCCCAAGAGAAGCAATCATTCTCACCGCTGAAGGTTGAAAATAGGGTGAATTCCCAAAATCAGATGTGGCACTGGCGGCGGCTAGATTTGCCGAGGAATGTCGTACACTTGTACTAAGTTGGCTGGCCAAGTTTTCCACGATACTGATTAACCTTTTCTTTCTTCTCGTGTCCCCTAGGTCTGCATACTGCAATTCTTGGGCTGCTCATTTCTCCATTTTTTTGCTCACCTCCACCTTGATTCCTTCTTTCTTTTAAAACTATACCTATCAATCGGTTCCCCTTTTTTTAAGTTTCTTCTCTTTTTGTTAAGAAAGCTCCGACTAACTGATTACTGATCACTGAAAAATCTCTTGTCTCTTAATCAAATTCTGCTTTTAAATCCCGACGCATCAATTCATAAACGGCAACTTGGGGAGAAATTTCCCCGCGCAAAAGACGATCAACTTGGCAGGTAATCGGTACATATAAATTTTTTTCTTGGGCAATTCTCATCAAAACTTCTGTGGTATTTATTCCCTCGGCAGTTCCCTCTAACTTTGCTAAAATCTCAGGCAAAGATAAACCTAAAGCTAATTGATAACCCACTTGATAATTGCGAGATAAAGGACTATTACAGGTGGCTAATAAATCCCCTAAACCCGATAAACCGAAGAAAGTTTCTTGACAACCTCCTAGACAAGTTCCCACCCGAACTATTTCCGGTAAAGCGCGAGTTAACAGGGCAGATTTGGCATTAGTACCTAACTGTAAACCATCGCAAACCCCAGAAGCGATCGCCATGACATTTTTGAGAGTGCCACCTAACTCAGTCCCCAAGGGATCGCTATTAAGATAAACCCGAAAAGATTCCCCAGATAATAATTTTTGTAACAATATTGCTGCTTTTTGCAGATAACTTGCTACCACCGTGGCAGCGGGTAAACCTTGATTAATTTCTTTAGCTAAATTGGGACCGGAAAGAACCACAAGGGGATTAGCGGGAAAAGCTTGATTCCACAGATGAAAAGGGGTACGAGTGGTGATTGGCTCTAATCCTTTAGTAGCGGTGACGATAATTATGCGAGAATTTAATTGTAATTGCTGTAATTTTTCGATCGTTGGAACAACTCCTTTAATCGAAACTGCTGAAATAATTACCTCAGTATCTGCTATAATAGCCCCCAAATCTTCCCCAGTATGACGCGACCAAACCCTAACAGCTAAGTGATTAAGTCTAGCCAAATTAGCGAGAGTTTGTCCCCAAATTCCCCCACCTATCACCGTAATTTTCTTGGCATTTTCTAACAACTTTTATTCTCCTCCTTATTAGTGATCCCTGATCAGTGACTGGTTAGAAATGATTCGATTTGAAGGTTATGAGTCTTAAATGAAATTATTCACCGATTACTGATAAGTAGGTAGGTGTTAAAAGTTGTCAGACACCCCCCTTATCAAGGGGGGATTAAGGGGGGATCGGCACCCCCCTTATCAAGGCGGGATTAAGGGGGGATCGGCACCCCCCTTATCAAGGCGGGATTAAGGGGGGATCGGCACCCCCCTTATCAAGGCGGGATTAAGGGGGGATCGGCACC
>NZ_JASJFF010000746.1:0-2274 GCF_030065435.1 Microcystis sp. M53603_WE2 | reverse complement strand
CTGCCAAAATTCACCCCATACTCCACCTGAATGCGACTGAGAGGATAATGTAAGCGATCGCTTAAAACCCTTAAATATAATTGTCTAATCGCTTCTTCTGGGGTAAGTTTAATCTCTTTTTTCCGTACTAAGCAAATTGTATAGGGAGCTTCCCCATTTTTCGTCTTTTTAAGCGTAATTGCCTGCTCTAATTGCTCAATTTCCGTCGGTGTAAACTGGGACAACTTATAACTTGAGTCTTTGAGAATATCAGCTAATTTCATGGGTTAAAGATGATAGAGATAAATAAAAATTTTTATACCAAGCATTGAAAGTAATCCCAGCCTTGACAAATTGAGTTAAGTAATCTATTTATGCAAGACTTTTCCCTGTACCAGCCAGTAGGCATGACTTGAAATCATTGTATTCTTGGCTACTAACTTAAGTTAAAGGTATATGGGGACTTAACTTTTCTATTGGATCAAATTTTTTAAGATTCTTTCGATGTTCGCGGTTTCTCATCTCGGCAAAAGCGATCAAACAGCGATCGCATTTGACGCAGCTTTGCCGTGGCAATTGTCCGTGACTCAATATCTGTAATAATCTAATAAAGCCCTTGTAAACCTTCTTTAAGCTCTGGGTTTTCGTCTTGATCGAGATGCACAAAATCGCCCTTAGATGAGAATTAGTTTACAAAAATTTACATTTGGAGATAAGGAGCAATGAGTCAAGTTTCCGGTACAGATGTTCCCGATTTGGGTCGTCGTCAATTTATGAACCTGTTGACCTTTGGTACAATTACCGGAGTAGCAGCGGGGGCTTTGTATCCGATTGTTAAGTATTTTATTCCCCCCTCGGCCGGTGGTACGGGTGGCGGTGTCACCGCTAAAGATGCCCTCGGTAATGATGTGATTGTCAGTCAATTTCTGGGAAGCCATAACCCTGGCGATCGCACCTTAGCCCAAGGCTTAAAAGGCGACCCCACCTATTTAGTCGTCCAAGAGGACAAAACCCTGGCCAACTACGGAATTAACGCCGTCTGCACCCACTTAGGTTGTGTGGTGCCTTGGAATGCCAGTGAGGAAAAATTCATGTGTCCTTGCCACGGTTCCCAGTACAATGCCGAAGGAAAAGTAGTTCGCGGTCCAGCGCCTCTATCCTTAGCCCTCGCCCATGCCAACGTCACCGATAATGATAAAGTCGTCTTCTCCACTTGGACGGAAACCGACTTCCGCACCGGCGAAGAACCCTGGTGGTCCTAGATTATTCAATGTGACGAGATTTGGAATTATTCAACCGATAGAGATGAGAACATTCAACTTTTTAAGCTTCCCGCAAGTCCACAGACAGGCCCTAGTGAAAGCCGTCCTCGTGGCGATCGCTACCGTTTCCCTACTCCTAACCAGCGATGTCATTAACCCCCAATCTGCCCAAGCATATCCTTTTTGGGCGCAACAAACCGCCCCGGAAACCCCCAGAGAGGCCACAGGTCGGATTGTCTGCGCGAACTGCCATTTAGCCCAAAAACCCGCCGAAATTGAAATCCCCCACTCGGTATTACCCGATAGCGTCTTTGAAGCAGTGGTAAAAATCCCCTACGATCCCGCCAGTCAACAGGTGTTAGGAGACGGATCGAAGGGGGGTTTAAACGTCGGTGCAGTCTTAATGCTACCGGATGGTTTTAAAATCGCGCCCCCCGATCGCATTCCCGAAGAAATGCAGGAAAAACTCGGTGGAGTCTATTTCCAATCCTACAAAGAAGGTCAAGATAACGTGGTTATCGTCGGCCCCTTACCCGGTGATCAATACAAAGAAATCGTTTTCCCCGTCCTGGCCCCCGATCCTAGCCAAAATAAAGGTATTCACTTCGGTAAATATGCTGTGCATTTAGGGGCCAATCGTGGTCGCGGTCAAGTGTACCCCACCGGTGAACCCAGCAATAATAACGCCTTCAAAGCTTCTACCGCAGGTACAATTAGCCAGATCAGCAAAACCGAAGCCGGTGGTTATGAAGTCACCATCACTTCTGAAGCTGGCCCCGTGGTGGAAAATATTCCCGCAGGTCCTGAGTTAATCGTCTCGGAAGGTCAAGCGATCGAAGTGGGACAATTTTTAACCAGTAACCCCAATGTCGGCGGTTTTGGTCAAAAAGAGACGGAAGTTGTCCTACAAAATCCCGGCCGGATCAAAGGATTAGTTTTATTCCTCGGTGGTATTATGCTCTGCCAAATCCTCTTAGTTATTAAGAAAAAACAAGTGGAAACAGTACAAGCGGCCGAAATGAATTTCTAATCG
>NZ_JASJFF010000290.1:0-3712 GCF_030065435.1 Microcystis sp. M53603_WE2 | reverse complement strand
GTGGTCAACTACCTAATTTTCAGGGAAAAAGTCCAGGAATTTTCCCCCCGATCCCCGCAATGGCTGGCACTTTTTGAGGGGAAAAAAGTCCAAAAGTCTTATCCAACAAGGTTTTTAGATTTATTCAGCAGACCCTAATTATTTTAAGAGTCACTGATAATTGCTGATTGTCGGTATTTCTGCAAAGGTGAGATGCACCCCGTTTAACCACACATCACATCCTTTGCTCAATTTCGGGAAAAACTGGCAAAATTTTGTCACTATGATTTGTTTACCGATTGGCAGCAAAGACAAGGAGAAAATGGCAGAAAAGTAGTCAGCTTATCGACAAAAGTGAATATAAGACCTTGCTAAAGTTCCTCACCACCAAACTAAATTTGATTGTCAAGTTGATATCAACCCCTTAGAAACCCTGACTTACCCGACTGGGATCACCTAGAAAGGCTCTTTCAGAAATCGATCCTTTAGTGGCTTCCGGGAGAATTTGCCAGTGTTGATCTAAAGCTTGTAACACCCGATCCTGCTGATTTCTGAATCCCTCGATATTGCTACTACCAGCATTCATAATTACAAACCAAACTTTACCCCTTTCTTGGGTGGGAATTTCTCCGGCTAAGGCGCTAACTTGGGCTAAAGTTCCAGTTTTAATCATCACTCCTTTGGGAATGGCGCGCCACTGCATAGTTCCTTTGGTATCGCGTCCCCCCACCGGAAATAAATCAGCGACTTTGATCGGTTGATTGGCTAACTTGCGATCCAAGGCCTTGAGAATCTCAATAACTGCCCGGGGAGACAAGCGATTTTCTACACCCAATCCCGAACCATTAATTAATTGAATTTCTTCCGCTCCTACCCCGGTAATTTTAGTATTAATTGCGTCCACTGCTGCCGGACCACCGAGCAGCTCCGCTAACATTTCTGACATGACGTTATTACTATAAATATTCATCTGACGCAACAGTTCCGTTAAAGTTAAGGACTGATGACGCAATAATAATCGGGCATTTTCGGGGCGAATTTGACTGGCTCGAACCATGCCCAAAATCTTCACCTGTGGGGCTTGTGTGCCGCTAGGAAGGCTCTGAAAAGCTTTTTGGGTTTCTTTTGACCATTTCGATTGATCAAGCCCAATTTTCAGCGATTCTCCCGCTTTGAGGGGATCGGTTTGAAAATTCATGGCGAATTTACCCGTAACGATCAGATCGCCTTTGACCTGACGGATGCCTAATTGATCGAGGCCATTGCCCACTGCGATCGCTTCTTCCCAGACAAACAGAGGATCCCCTTGCCCTTCAATAATTAAATCTCCCTCTAACACCCCGTTTTTTACCTCTCCCGTGCTGTAAAAACGAGTAGCAAAACGATGATCGAGAGGCCAGGTTTCCACGGCGGCGAGAGTAGTGGCGATTTTAGTTAAAGAGGCCCCCGAAGCAGGCAGATTACCCTGATGATCAGCTAAATCAGCCCATTCCGTCTCAATTAAGACCCGTTGTTGACTAGAGTTTAAACCTTTTTTAGTCAAGTCTTGCAGATAATCGGCCACGATCGCCGCCACCCGGGGATCGGGAGCGGTGGGAAGGTGGAAAATAGGTTGATTTTGCCAAGAAATTAGGGGAATATTGGCGATCGGTTGGGATTGCCCCCCCAGCCAACCGAAGAGAAAGCCGAAAACTGCTAAATTAAAAACTGAGAACATCTTTTCCTTAATCGCAATGATGCCTTATTGTATAG
This sequence comes from Microcystis sp. M53603_WE2, assembly GCF_030065435.1. Taxonomy (NCBI): domain Bacteria; kingdom Bacillati; phylum Cyanobacteriota; class Cyanophyceae; order Chroococcales; family Microcystaceae; genus Microcystis; species Microcystis sp. M53603_WE2. The sequence continues at coordinate 1,981 of NZ_JASJFF010000290.1, read as the reverse complement.
AAATGATTGGTAATTTTTAACAATTGCTCGATCAGAAAACACTAATCCTCGATCGGCCAGCTTTTGTCAAGAGCTGCCGCTCAACTTATTAAAGATTTCTATCCCACTGACTCAATGGCAGAAACGGCATTAAATCGGGCAAGAATCGCGGTAGATGCGATGGGAGGTGACTACGCTCCCAACGAGATTATCGCGGGATCGATGCGAGCTTCCGAAGAATTAGATGTAGAAGTATTATTAGTCGGCGATTCTGAACGGATTGAGGCTTATTTCCAGCATCATCCCCGTCCCAAGAATCTCACGATCGTCCACGCAGAGGAAGTGGTGGCCATGGACGAAGAGCCGATCACCGCTATCCGTCGCAAACCGGCGGCCTCGATTAATGTGGCCATGGATTTAGTCAAACAAAATCGCGCCGACGCGGTGGTGGCCGCCGGTCACTCCGGGGCAGCCATGGCGGCGGCGTTACTGCGTTTAGGTCGTTTAAAAGGAATCGCTCGCCCGGCGATCGGTGCGGTGCTGCCGACGATGTTGGCGGGTAAATCGGTGATTATCCTCGATGTCGGGGCGAATGTGGACTGTAAACCCAAATATTTAGAGCAGTTTGCCCTAATGGGGACAATTTACAGTAAATACGTTATGGGGGTTGAAGAACCGAAAGTCGGTTTGCTCAATATCGGCGAAGAACCCAGCAAAGGTAACGATCTCGCCCTAAAAACCTACGAATTATTGGAAAATAACCAGCAAATTCCCTTTATCGGCAATGCTGAGGGCCGGGATGTGCTATCGGGACAATTCGATGTGATCGTCTGCGATGGTTTTGTCGGTAATGTCCTGTTAAAATTTGCCGAAGCGGTGGGAGGAGTTATCCTACAAATTCTCAAAGAGGAATTACCTAGGGGGATACAGGGTAAAGTCGGGACGGCTTTAATTAAACCCAATCTTAAACAGATTAAACAACGCATGGATCACGCAGAACACGGTGGCGCGCTGTTATTTGGAGTCGATGGGGTCTGTGTGATCAGTCACGGCAGTTCCCAAGCGCCTTCGATTTTTAACGCCATCCGACAGGCGAAAAATGCCGTCGATAATCGCGTTTCTGAGCGCATTCAAGCCTACAATGACCACCATCATCAATTAAAAAAGTTGTCGGTGAACGGTGAAGATTAAGCCGTCAGCCATCTTGAAGCCGTCGGTCGTCGGGAGTCAGGAGAAAGGAGACAGGAGATAGGGGTTTAGGGGTTTAGGGGTTTAGGGGTTTAGGGGTTTAGGGAAATTTCAGCCAAATGCTCCACTTCCCCACTTCCCCACTTCCCCACTTGCCACTTGCCACTTGCCACTTGCCACTGATAACTGATAACTGATAACTGATCACTGATAACCGATCACTGAAAGGGGGGGGAATATTTTGAACGGATTCGGGGCAGCAGTCGTCATTACTGGTTGTGGATCGGCCACACCAGGGCAATTTCTTAGTAATGAAGAACTCAGCCAAATTGTCGAGACTTCCGATGAGTGGATTAAAAGTCGTACAGGCATCGGTAAACGCCATTTAGCGGATCGATCGGTGTCTTTGAGCCAATTAGCAGCCCAAGCGGCGATTAAGGCCCTGGAAATGGCTCAGGTGTCGCCTAGGGACATCGATCTGATTCTTTTGGCTACTTCTACCCCCGATGATCTGTTCGGTAGCGCTGCCCAAGTGCAAAGTCAGATCGGGGCCAATCGGGCGATCGCTTTTGATCTCACCGCCGCCTGTTCGGGTTTTCTGGTGGCATTAGTCACCGCCACCCAGTTTATCCGTACTGATACTTACCGCAATGTCTTGGTTATCGGGGCCGATGTTCTCTCCCGTTGGGTGGATTGGAACGATCGCGCTACCTGTGTCCTCTTTGGTGATGGGGCAGGGGCGGTTCTTTGTCAAGCAAATGATACAAAAGATAACATTCTCGGTTTTGAACTCCATAGCGACGGCAGCCAGAAT
>NZ_JASJFF010001169.1:0-3042 GCF_030065435.1 Microcystis sp. M53603_WE2 | reverse complement strand
CACCCAAATTTGACCGTAGTGGGCGCGAATAATCTTGCGACAGACCGATAAACCGATGCCATAACCTTCTTTACCCTCATCCCGTTTGAGACGCACATGACCCTCAAAAATATGCTCTTGTTTTTCTTCGGGAATGCCGGGGCCGGTATCACTGATGCTCACTTGTACTTTTTGAGTAGTACGATGGAGGACAGAAAGGGTAATTGCGCCGCCGGGGGGGGTATATTTGATCCCATTCTCCAAGAGATTAATAATCACCTGTCGGATTAACTCCTCATCAGCATAGACGGGGGGCAGATCTTGGGGGATATCGCTTTGGAGAATTAAAGTCTTTTCTTGAAAAATATCGGTAAATTGAGACAAAATTTCCTGACAAAGAGCTTGCAGATAAAATTTACTCTGGTGGAGAGTGAATTGCGCCGCCATGCTCTTAGAAGCTTGTAGAATGTCCGTGATCAAACGGTTCATAATCCGGAACTGTTTGCGGGCCTGTTGGTGCAGTTGTTCTCGTAATTGCAGACTGCGCTCCGTATCTGGTTGATGATAGGCTAATTCGAGGGTTTCCACGGCGATGGAAGCGGCGGTGAGAGGACTGCGTAAATCGTGGGCTAACATAGCCAAAATTTGGTCTTTAAATTTTAATTGTTCTAATAATTCTTCCTTTTCCTGTTTAAGACGAAAAACCTCATCGGCGATGCGGATGAGTTCGCCCGAATGTTCCATCTCTTGACGTTGTCCATCCTCAGCGTGATGATTTTTGACCTCCTCTTTAATCGCTTTTTGCCAGCGTACCAACCATTTTTTAAACTGTTCCACCAGATTACTGCCCGCGAGGGTATGACGGGGGCCGGGGGCAATTTTGACCAAGGCAGGGGTAGCTACAAGGCGAAAATGTTCGACTAAATGAGGCTGCTGGCGAATTTCGATGATCTGCAAGTCAATTGGGTAATCAGACTTTAAAGACTGGAGATAGGACTGAATTTGACGGATAATTTCTTGAGAACTGGGACGGTCATCAACAAATAGCAAAAGTTGAATGGAGAGAGGCGTTGTCGTCTCTCTCCCTAAAGCAGTCAGTGGCTCGTTAGATGGGAGCATCGGAAAATTAGTAAACCTAGGGATTGACGAGATCGATCGATCGTCGATCGACTTTTATCATATTCTTTATTGTAGAAGCTTAAGATAGTATAAAATCTACTCAACCTAATCTTAAAGTTTTATTCCTTAATTCTAAGAAGAAATCCTATGGCTTTTGGCTATGTTGCCCTAGTTCTCCACGCTCATCTCCCTTTCGTCCGCCATCCCGAAAGCGATTACGTCCTCGAAGAAGAATGGTTATACGAAGCAATCACAGAAACCTACATCCCTCTGCTGCAAGTTTTTGAAGGTCTCAAGCGGGACGGTATCGATTTTAAAATGACCATGAGCATGACTCCGCCTTTGGTGTCGATGCTGCGGGATCCGTTACTGCAAGAGCGCTATGAAGAACACTTAGGTAAGTTAGAAGAATTAATTGCTAAAGAAATCGACCATAATCAACATAATGGCCATATTCGCTACTTAGCCGAATATTACGCTGAATCTTTCCAAAGTATCCGACAAACTTGGGAAAAATACGATCGAGATCTGGTCAAAGCATTTAAACAATTCCTCGACAGTAATAACCTAGAAATTATCACCTGTGGTGCGACCCATGGTTATATGCCCCTGATGAAAATGTACCCGCAAGCGGTGTGGGCGCAAATTGAGGTGGCCTGTCAACACTACGAGGAAAATTTCGGTCGTCGTCCCAAGGGCATTTGGTTGCCGGAATGTGCGTACTACGAAGGGGTAGAAAGAATGTTAGCCGATGCGGGCATTCGTTATTTCCTCGTCGATGGCCACGGTATTCTCTACGGTCGTCCGCGCCCCCGTTACGGCAGTTACGCGCCCATTTTCACAGAAACCGGGGTGGCCGCTTTCGGTCGTGACCACGAATCTTCCCAACAGGTTTGGTCTTCCCAAGTCGGTTATCCGGGGGATATAGTTTATCGGGAATTCTATAAAGATTTGGGCTGGGAAGCGGAATACGAGTATATTAAGCCCTATATCATGCCCAACGGTCAACGCAAGAATATAGGCATCAAATACCACAAAATTACTAGCCGGGACGGTGGTTTATCGGAAAAAGGGCTTTATGACCCCTACTGGGCCAAAGAAAAAGCCGCCGAACACGCGGGCAATTTTATGTATAATCGCGAGCGGCAAGTGGAGAGTTTAGCGGGAATTATGGGCCGTCCTCCCCTGGTTGTTTCTCCCTACGATGCCGAGTTATTCGGTCACTGGTGGTATGAGGGACCCTGGTTTATTGATTTTCTGTTCCGCAAGTCTTGGTATGACCAAAATATCTACCAAATGACCCATTTAGCCGATTATCTCCGGGCTAACCCGACCCAGCAGGTCTGTCGTCCTTCCCAATCCAGTTGGGGTTATAAGGGTTTCCATGAATACTGGCTGAATGAAACTAACGCTTGGATCTATCCTCACCTGCACAAAGGCACGGAACGGATGATTGAATTAAGTCATCATGAAGCGGAGGATGAATTGCAGGAACGGGCTTTAAATCAGGCAGCCCGGGAGTTATTATTAGCACAATCTTCTGACTGGGCCTTTATTATGCGAACCGGTACGATGGTTCCCTATGCTGTCCGGCGCACTCGTTCCCACCTGCTGCGGTTAAATAAAATCTATGAAGATGTGAAATCCGAGAAGATTGATGCCGGTTGGTTGCAAAAAGTCGAGGAAATCGATAATATTTTTCCCAATATTGATTACCGCGTCTATCGACCCCTGTAATCTTTGTTAGAGATTAATAAAAATTTTGGTGCGTTATGGTTTGTAACGCACCTTGTTGCTTTCTGATTCACTCATCGGAAATTTTGGGTCTGAAACCCCGCCGTTCTAGGTTGGCTTTACGTTAGAATTAAAAGGCCAGTCTCGAAAACCAAGTGGACGGCGCAGCACCTTGAAAACTCGGCTTAGGGGGTTCCGACCAGAAAAGCT
>NZ_JASJFF010000814.1:0-1963 GCF_030065435.1 Microcystis sp. M53603_WE2 | reverse complement strand
TCCACCTAGGGCCATGAAGGCGCAGGGGAAGAGTAGTAAACCAGACCAACCGATGAAGACGAAACGGTCTCTTTTGAGCCAGTCATCGAGAGCATCAAACAGCCCTCTTTCTGGGGCGCGTCCGACAGCAATGGTCATGGGTATTTTTCCTCTTGCTTAACTGAAATCACGGGCAAGATTTCTTAACTTTTTTGAGTCTGGGATTACTCCCATTGTCTTATAAGATGGCGCGATCGATTGACTGGATTAGCTTGACTAAACTAGATGCGATCGCTAGTTAATCCTCACAAACTGTAAAAGATTAACGTTTCTTAAACTAGCACAAGCTAGACAATAATTTCGAGTTCGGTAAGACTTTGGTTCCTTGCGGTCTCTATCTACCTTTAACTATTATTAGCAAAAAATTACAAATCTATACAACTTGACTCATAATTGATTTTCTATACACACAAAAACTTTTTTGTCAATGAGTATTTATATTCATTTGTTTAATCGATCGCCACTCCCAATCCTCTAGGGGTTGCTCTAGCAATTGACAATCGAAGCATTCCTCGGCGGCGGTTTTCAGGGTAGCGATAATTGTCTCTAGGGTCAAATCTGGCGCTAAATTCAGCTTTTGAGGGGCAGCACTGGCGAAAACTTGCTCAAACAGCGAATTATCTTGCTCTAGCACCATCGAACCATGTTGGAGAACCGAGGAACCCCGTTGCAGTTGGGCGCTCCCAATAAATTTATTCCCCCAATTATCGACTAAATCCGCACCGGTAGCTGTACCGAAACAGTTAGCAGAATGGATATATCCCCGGCCGGCAGCACCGTAGGACAACTCCAGACCGATATTTTGCCAGCCTGTGATTAAAAATTGACAGATTTGCTGGTAAACTTCCCTAATATTCCCCTTCATCCCCGAATTTACCACCATATAGGTCAAATCCCCCTGATGTAGTACAGACCGTCCACCGGTAGGACGACGAACTAGGGAGATTTTTTGACCTTGCCAAGTCAAATCACGCCAAAAATCAGGATATTGCCGTTGATGATAGCCCAAGGAAATAGCCGGGGGCGACCATTGATAAAAACGCAGAGTCGGGGGATGATGACTGCAACGGTGTTGCTCTAGTAACCAAGAATCGATCGCCATTTGTCGCTCTGCCGATGAGATAATTGGAGGGATATAACGCCAAATTTTAGCTGCCACCAAAGGATTCTCGTAACATTTCATCATTATTATCTGCTACCGTCGCCACGAGAGTAATTGCTCGCGAAATCTCCCCAGCAGACAAATCGGCCACAGTGCGCTGAGAAATCACCACCACCTGATCATTCATAATGGCAAAATGAGATTCAAAGGTTTCGGCACAATTCATCGCTAATAACTTGCGGGTTAATCCCAATTCATCCTTAACGGGTAATTTCAGCACAGAAGACCACACCGTTAGAAAATCATCATCGCTTTCCCCAGTTAACTGTACAAATACCTCAACGCTACCATACTGAAACTTCCAAAGATAACCTTTGTCTGTATGTTGTACCATAGCAGTATCATTCTGCTGCAGAGTAGAAATAACCATTTCAATCATTTCTTGGTGACTGCTCGTACTAGCCAGAAATTCATCGGTCATTGACTCTATTGCGTCCGAAGTCGCTAAACTTTCTGTGGTCATAAAAATTCCCTAAACTCGATCGATCACAATCTTATCCCAAGAGAAAAGAAAAAAGTAACAAAACAGACATAGAAGAGGGGAGTGGGGAGCTTTTTTCCTGTGATTAGTAAACAGCAAACAGTAAACAGCGAAAAGACAGAGGCTTAACCATTCTCTATATAACTGAACTTCCCCCATACATATATACCACAATAGCTGAAAACCCTTATCCATCAATGGATGCACCCCCTTAACTTATCTTAATGTACCCATGTAATTTGTAACATTTCTTAATGGACAAGAATTCTCTCCATTTGCTA
>NZ_JASJFF010000225.1:0-3200 GCF_030065435.1 Microcystis sp. M53603_WE2 | reverse complement strand
CAATGGATTAGGCTGTCTAGCGGGGGGTCTGGTTTTTTGCCTCTTATTTCCCCTGTATGTTTTCTTTTTTGGTTGGTTATCCTTCGCTCTTGGGATGAGTTGTGCTTTCCCCAGTCAATGTTCGACAGAGGAGGAAATAATCAAGTTTATCCTATCAATGATTTCGTTTTTTGGGGGAGGATTCGCCGTACCTATATTCCTCAGTTGTGCTGTGGGAAAAGCCGTCAGATTTGGGTTAAGTCGCAGAAAAAATAACCGAACTTAAACTTAAGTTCGGCTAGATTTATCATCTATTTAACTACTGGACAAAACTAACTTTCTGTCGTGACTGCTGTGGTGGGAGGCAACTTAATATTAGTAGCTAATCCCAGAATTTGCAGCAGACGAATGGTCATCCAAGTCAGGTCAACTTCCCACCATTGTAGGCCATGACGGGCAGAATACTGATAGGCATGGTGATTATTGTGCCAACCTTCACCGAAAGTTAAGAGAGCAACCCACCAACAATTTTTAGAATTATCGTGGGATTCATGGCTAACATAACCAAATTTGTGGGTGGCGCTATTGACAAACCAAGTGGAGTGGAAAACTAAGACCAAGCGAACAAAAATTCCCCAAATTACAAACGGCCAACCACCTATAGCATAGAGAATTAAGCCTAAAACAATTTGGATAGGAACAAAATAATTTTGACAGAATTTATAGAAAGGATCGTCGGCGATATCTTGGGTAAAACGAGCGATTTCTTCGTCGGCAGGAATTTCGTGCAGCATCCAACCCATGTGACTCCACCAGAAACCTTTATTAGAATCGTGGGGATCGGGAGCAGTATCAGAATATTTATGATGAATACGATGTAAACCTATCCATGCGATCGCACCCCCCTGACAAGCGAGGGTCCCGCAGAAAACCAGAAAGTATTCTAACCATTTGGGAGTCTTAAAACTCCGATGGGAGACCAAACGATGAAAACCGAGGGTAATTCCTAAACCCCCAGTAATCCAATAGAGAATTAATGTCACTCCCACAGCACCCCAGCTAAAATTGCCAGGCAAGAAGGCTAAAAGAGCCACTAAGTGGATAAAAGCCATGTAGATGAGAGTCACCCAGTCAATGGGCAGTTTTTCGGAAGTCGCAACAGTCATTGAATAACCCAAAGGGAAACAACAGGAGACAGAGCATCATTGTCTTATCTGTCTCGATTTGACACAGGGGGAACTTTGACGCTTAATAAATAGTAACAAATATCACAGTCTATTGTTTGATGGATATCCCCTCTCTACTCCACAGGGCAGAAAAGGCCCTACTCCCCATCTTTTCGGAAATTGACGCACAGGTCAAGGAAAATCTCCGTAAAGTCCTCGGTGCTTTCCGTGAAAACCGCGTCGGAGTGCATCATTTTGCTAGTGTTAGTGGTTATGGTCATGATGACTTGGGACGGGATACTTTAGATCAAGTGTTCGCCCAAGCCCTGGGGGCCGAAAAGGCGGCGGTGCGGGTACAATTTGTTTCAGGAACCCATGCGATCGCCTGTGCCTTGTATGGGGTTCTTCGACCGGGGGATGAGATGTTAGCGGTAGCGGGTGCGCCCTACGATACCCTAGAGGAAGTAATTGGGATTAGGGGCAGTGGTCAAGGCTCTTTAAAGGATTTTGGCGTTAGTTATCGGCAATTAGAGCTAGATTCTACCGGTGCGATCGATTGGTTGGCTTTGGCAACAGCAGTTAAACCCCAAACCCGTTTAGTACATATTCAAAGATCCTGCGGTTATTCCTGGCGATCGAGTTTGTCTATTGACGAAATCGAGAGAATTGTCCGTATAGTTAAACAACAAAACCCGAATACGGTCTGTTTTGTCGATAATTGCTATGGAGAATTTATCAACACCCAAGAACCCACCGATGTGGGGGCAGATCTGATGGCCGGTTCTCTAATTAAAAACCCCGGAGGTACAATTGTCACGGCCGGGGGATACATAGCAGGTAAAGCGGAATTAGTGGAAATGGCCTGCTATCGTCTGACAGCACCGGGAATCGGTAGGGAGGGAGGGGCAACTTTTGACCAAAATCGTCTTCTTTATCAGGGATTGTTTCTAGCGCCGCAAATGGTGGGAGAAGCGATGAAAGGCAGTCATTTAATCGCCTATGTGGGCGATAAGTTGGGTTATCCGGTCAATCCGGCTCCTTTTGTGCCTCGACGCGATATTATTCAAGCGATTAAACTCGGTTCCCCCGATAAGCTGATTGCCTTCTGTAAAGCCATTCAAGCCTATTCTCCCATCGGTTCCTACTTGGATCCCATTCCTGCCCAAATGCCGGGCTATGAGAGCCAAGTAGTGATGGCTGGTGGCACGTTTATCGATGGTAGCACCTCGGAATTCTCCGCCGATGGACCCCTGCGGGAACCCTATATTGTTTTCTGTCAGGGGGGAACCCATTGGACCCATATTTCCCTGGCCCTAGAACAAGCGATCGCCGCTTTAATGAATGGTTCTTCTCACCTTCCTTCTCTCCCTTAGTTAAAGTCCTAACTTCCTGTCTTTGTGGTTAACAAAAAGGGAACAGTCAAGGAGCAAAAGTGCCATTAATAGAGGCTTTCAACATTAGTATTTACGCTCTCTTGGGTTTGGTGGGTAAAATGTATTCTTGAGATATAATTCTGCTGGCGAGCGAGTGGCACGAACCACAAAGACACAAAGGACACAAAGATCGGTCGCTCCTATATAAGTTAAACTTATCACACAAAGAATAAGAGAGTCGTATTTATTCCTTTTTTATTTTTGTTAAGGACTTATTGATTGATTTAGGCTCTTTTTTTGGGTAATTCCTAATTTTTAAGATCAATGTAGATTGACAAAAATGAGATGCACCCAGTTTCCAACTTGTCTAACTCGATGCCAGACGAGAAAATAAGCACAAATCTAACTATACTCATTAGAATATAAATATCAACGACCACGATAAAAAACTCTTATGCGGGTAACTCTAAAATCGGCCTTGAGTGACAGTAATATCGATGCTAATCAAACCAGCAGTCAACGTCAACTGATGCTCTCGATCGCCGCCACCAGTGAACAGATTGACACAAATTTACCGATTAATCTTTGTTTAGTTCTCGATCATAGCGGTTCTATGCAGGGAAAACCCCTAGAAACGGTCAAAAAAGCGGCTTTAAGTTTAATAGAATCCCTCGGTATTAAT
>NZ_JASJFF010000130.1:0-3267 GCF_030065435.1 Microcystis sp. M53603_WE2 | reverse complement strand
ACGCATTCCCTCCGATTGGGGTTATCGTCTCTACGTCGATGAGTTAATGACTCCCGATGACCGTATCGGCGAAAAAATCGGCTATTATCTGCATCAAAACGCTAAATCTCCTGCTTGGAGTCTCGAAAGTCTGCTGCAACGGGCCACCCAGTTTTTAGCCGGTTTAAGCGGTTATATCGCTATCGTTACCCTTCCCCACACCCTCACCAATACCCTGCGTCATCTGCAATTAATCCCCGTCTCGGACCGGCAGATAATGTTAATTATTGTTACAGATAGTTTACAAACACGCTCAGTTATGATAGAAATTCCTGAGTCTATGGCAACGGACAAGGAGGATGGATTAGCAGAAGAATTACAAATCCTCTCTAATTTTCTGGGGGAAAAATTAAAAGGTTATTGCTTGGCAGATTTAATTAACCTCGATTGGCAGCAAATCGAGCGAGAATTTGCCCGTTATACCCATTTTCTCCGACAATTAAGCCAAGAAATCAGCGCTAGTCTCCAATCCACTGCCACCCCAGAGATTATCGTCCATGGTGTCGCTGAAGTCATTCGACAGCCAGAATTCGCCCAATGGCAACAAGTACAAATGTTACTGCATCTATTGGAAGCAGAACAGGATCGCCTTTTACCCCTGATTTTACAAAGACCAGAACCGGAAAAATCAGCTAAAAAAGTCAAAATCACCATTGGTTCCGAAAATCCTCTGGAATCCATGCGCCCTTGTACTCTTATCTCCGCTTTTTATAAACAGGGAGATACTCCCGTCGGTAGTGTTGGCATTATCGGACCGACGCGAATGTTATACGAAAATACTATTCCCCTGGTGGAATCCACCGCTAACTATCTCAGCGAGGCTATAAGTAAGTAGATATCCCCCGCAAAGGTTCGGGAATGGGACAATCGACAGTAAACTCTAAAATTGTCTCACCATCCCCCAAATAGCCAGAATTGGCAAAACAGAGCAACATCCGCACCAGCGCCACCCACACCTCCGCATCGAACTCCCAATCCTGTCCCCGACGCGCTCCACAGGCGATCGATTTTAGCGCCCAAAAATAACTATTTCTCACCACTGAACCGCCTTTTTTATAAACAGGTACATCCTCATGGTGAATATAAAGAATATCATCTTTAGCGATCGCTCTCATCGGTGGCTAGGAAGGTTGCGGGAATTTTCAGCTGACTGTCTAGATAATAACATCTTTAGCGATCGCTTGGGTTGCGCCAGAAAACCCACCCTAATCATGAATTTATATGAGATATTTGGCTTGTTCTCGGCTGAGATGAAAGATTATGTCAAGTTTTCCCAAAATATCCCCAACAGTCTTGACAAACTGAAGTTTTTTCCCATAGAGCTTTTTCATTGGATACGATAGATTAATGCCTATTCCCAGTCCTGGAATTGGATAATATTGACTTATAAATGCCGCACTTAAAATCAGCTTTTTTCGGGGATATACGTGTGTAATACGTGTGTAAATTGTTTTATGTAAAGAAAAATTAACAAAAATACTCTTGACGCAACAAAAAGTCATCGATTAACATGAGTATTCATAAAAATCAACAGTAATAGTTATGTATTACTTATTTTCTGCTGATGTTAATTTTCTGCCGATGTTCCCCTAAACCTTTTGAACTCAGGCAATTTGCCTAATTTATCCCCTTGTTAGACAAGGAAAAAATCATGAGAAGCCATCAAGTCGCAGTTTTATTATCCACCTTTGCCACCGTTGCCCTAGTTGCCCCCGCAGTCCAAGCAGGGACCCTCGTTACCTCCCTACCCATTGTTTTTGAAACCTTTGACGGTGGTTTTAACTCCCCTTCTTCTCCACCACCATCTGGTGGCACTCCCGATCCCATAAATGGAATTAGTGCTACGATCACCAATGCAGGACAAGGTGATACAGACCCCTTTACTCCTGCTACTGGCGGCGCAATTCTAGGTAATTTCATCGCCGCTAATGTTTTAGGTTCATTCACTTACGACTCTTCCAATGCTGACGGTAAACTAGAGTTCGATCTCTTTGCTCACGGAACTCACGTATTCAATAACGTTCTTGCCAGTGGCGTTGGTACTATTGCCAGTACCTCCTTCAACTTCGATGTCTCGTCGGTGGTACCTACTAACTTTAGTCTTCCTCTGTTCATTCGTTTCACTCAAACTGGTAGTAACGTCTCTTCCACTTTGGCTGGCGTTAAAATAGAAATCACCACCAAAACACCTGAACCCGGAACTAGGACCGCTATCGGTTTATTAGGTCTGGGTTTAGCCGGTGCAGCTATCCGTCGTCAACTGCCAGAAAAAACCAAAACCAAAGTCTAACCCTTCGACTAAGCTCAGGGCAAGATTAGCGAAAATTTCGGTTTGACACTAAAACGGGCTGTGTCGGGTTGGGCGCATCTCAATTTTTGAAGAACTATCTAGGGCTGGCTGAATAAATCTAAAAACCTTGTTGGATAATATCTTTAGGCCTTTTTGAAATCAAAAAGTGCTAGCCATTGGAGTTATCGGGGGGAAATTCAGGCACTTTTTCCCTGAAAATTAGGTAATTGACCCCGGCGGTTCGACAAGCGGTTCGGACCTCGGCGTGAGCTCGGTCGAACGCTGATCTCACCGTCGAAGCCTCACCGTCCACTCGACTGAGATCACGGCCGAAGCCCACACCCTATCCCTAGGAAAAACTTTGTCAGCAAACCCTAACTATGACCACCGATACTATCACCACTCCCTCACCCAAAAAACTCTGGTTAGCAGCCCTGAAACCACCAATGTATAGTGTGGCGATTATACCGATTATTCTGGGAACAGCGATCGCTTATCAGGAAACAGGTCAATTTTCTCCCCCGATTTTTGTCACTTTTATCCTCTCAGCTATTTTAATTCTCGCTTGGTTAAATCTCAGTAATGATGTTTTTGATGCCGATACTGGGATCGATGTTAATAAAGCTCATTCGATCGTTAATTTAACCGGTAACAAATCTTTAATTTTCTGGCTGAGTAATCTTTTTCTATTAGTGGGTATTGCTGGTATTTTTGCTATTAGTTATTGGCGAGGCGATTGGATGATCCTAGAATTAATCGCCCTCTGCTGTTTTTTGGGCTATACCTATCAAGGACCGCCCTTCCGTCTCGGTTATCAAGGATTAGGTGAAATTATCTGTTTCTTTACTTTTGGACCCTTGGCGATTGCCGCTGCCTACTATTCCCAAGCTGGCACTTTTTCCCTCTCTAGTCTAGCGGCTTCAATTATTATCGGGATT
>NZ_JASJFF010000396.1:0-1521 GCF_030065435.1 Microcystis sp. M53603_WE2 | reverse complement strand
TTAAATATTGGAAGAAAGGTAGTCGGAGAGGCCGCCTTTAGCGGGAATCCGATAGAGAGGTTCGTAGTTAACCCAGTACGGGTCAAAGCGTACAAAGCTAATTCTAGATGCAATATTTGCGTACAGAATTAGTAACTATAGCACTAGGCTAATTTTATCGAACCCTTCTGTCATTTTTTGCCACAAAAGGGAGAGATGAGCCAATAAAAGCCCATCTCTCGGTAATTTATCCCTATACTTTAGTGACAGCCAAGAAGACTTTACTTGTTACCATTACCCTGCATGGCTAAAACCGCATCGCGCAGTTTATCCGGCACTTCTTGCAGGTGATCCTCATCCCACTGGAAGAAACCGACACCCATAGTCAAAGAACGCAATTCAACGATAAAATCGTGCATTTCCGCTTGGGGTAGATAGGCCGTTACCTGATCCCAACCTTTCCACTCCGCAGAAGCTTCAAAACCCTGAATTTGACCGCGTTTACCACTGATTAACTGTAAAACCTTGGCAGTGTATTCTGAGGGAGCGAGAACCGTCACCGATAGAATTGGTTCTAATAAGACCGGATGACATTTAGGCAGTCCCTCCGTCATCGCTAGACGGGCCGCTTGTTTAAAAGCTTGTTCGGAACTATCGACACTGTGATAGGAACCATCGGTGAGAGTAACATCAATATCCACCACGGGGAAACCCAACGGACCATGACCGAGATATTCCCGCACTCCCGTTTCTACCCCGGGGATATACTGTTTGGGGACGACACCACCGACAATGCTTTCATGGAAGTGGAAACCTTCCCCCCGGGCCAGGGGTTTAATATCCAGGTACACATCGCCAAAAGCACCGTGGCCGCCGGTTTGGTGTTTATAACGTCCGTGGGATTTGGTGCTGGTTTTGATTGTTTCCTTGTAGGGAACTTGGGGTAAATGGGTGGTCATCGGTAGATTATACTTGCGCGCTAGGCGATCGAGGGCCACTTGCAGATGAATTTCTCCCTGTCCCCAAAGAATCACTTCTTTAGTATCACCGTGTTGTTCCCAGTAGAGGGAAGGATCTTCTTCGATCAGTTTCGTCAAAGCTGAACTTAATTTAACTTCATCCTTGCGATTTGCGGCGGCAATGGCCAAGGCAAAGACGGGTTTGAGTTGTAAACCTTTGGGAAGATCGGGTTTTTGACTGCCGCTGCTCACCACGTCTCCGGTGGCGATTCCCTCCAAACGACCGAGAGCGACAATTTCCCCCGCTTGGGCCTGCGGTAAGGGTTGTTGTTGTTGTCCCATGAGACGATAGATACCACCAATCCGCACACCGTTCAAGGCCATGCCATCGTTAAGGGTTCCCTGCCAGATTCGCGCTAGGGAGAGGCGACCGCCCTGGGGAGTAAAATAGGTTTTGAGGATTTGTACCACTGCATCTCCATCCGCACTGGGATCGAGACCGCGACGGTTGGCAGTAATTGTCGGGGCCGGTGTTTCTTCCACTAAAGCGGTGAGGAGATGACGCACACCATAGTCCCGTTCC
>NZ_JASJFF010000042.1:0-1721 GCF_030065435.1 Microcystis sp. M53603_WE2 | reverse complement strand
TTCATGCTTCAACCCAACCTACGTTCTTCTTTTACTATTTATTTTGACTAAACATTAGTTTTAAGTAGGGAGGCACAATTATTTGTGGGATGGGTTAGCGGTAGCGTAACCCATGCGGGCGTTGGGTTTCATGCTTCAACCCAACCTACGTTCTTCTTTTACTATTTATTTTGACTAAACATTAGTTTTAAGTCGCAGGTAAGGCCGCTAACTTTTCCAGTTTAGATTAGGTTTTTCTCTTTCCTTACCATTGTAGTGACGTAAAAACAACAAAGAAAAGATTAAGGTTTTTAGTCATCATCCCTCAGCTTTTTTCTCCCCACTTCCCCACTTCCCCACTGATAACTGAAAAGTCTCCCCAATACCCGTTTTTACTTTCTCCTTGTTGACACCTATGCTAGAAATTTTTACTCAGCTATCTCGTCCGACCAAAGTAGTCGCAACCATACTAGGAACTGCCCTAATTTTACCCGCCTGTGCCAATATTAATCCTCAAGACCTAAAACCAATTAAAATCGATGGTTCGAGTACCGTAGCACCAATTACCGATAAAGTTCTCGAAGATTTTAAAGCTAATACCCCTAACAAAGTTTTGGCTGATGTTAAAATTGACGCTAATATTTCAGGAACCGGCGGTGGTTTTAGAAAATTTTGTGCGGGAGAAACCGATATTAATAATGCTTCTCGGCCAATTTCTGTGGAAGAATTAAAAGAATGTGATGCTAATAAGGTAAGATTTATCGAACTACCGATCGCTTTTGATGCTTTAACCGTGGTAGTCAATCCCCAAAATAACTGGGTTGATGATATTTCCACCACAGAATTGAGAACTATTTGGGAACCAGCGGCCGAGAATAAAATCAAACGTTGGAATCAAATTAATCCCGCTTGGCCCGACCAACCGATTACCCTTCACGGACCAGGTAAAGACTCCGGAACCTACGATTTTTTTAGTGAGGTAATTAACGGCAAAGATGCCAGCCGTGGGGACTTTAATTTTAGTGAAGATGACCAAGCTTTAGTTAATGCCGTCAGTCAAGATGCCAACGCTTTAGGCTATTTTGGCCATGCTTACTATGAACAAAATCGGGATAAATTAAAAGCTTTGAAAGTTAACGGTATTGAACCAACTCGCAGCAATGTCGAGGATAGTAAATATCAGCCTTTATCTCGTCCTTTGTTTATTTATGTTAATGCCCAAAAAGCCCAAGAGAATCCCGCTTTAGAGAAATTTGTCGAACATTATCTCGATCGAGTTCCCAATTTATTAGATAGTATTGGTTATATTCCCCTACCGGATGAGGCCTATCATTTGGCAAGGGTACAGTTGCAAAAATTTGAGGTAGGAACGGTTTTTGATGGCAGACCCCAACCCAATTTAACCATCGGGGAATTACTTCGTAAACAAGCCCAATTTGAAGCTAAGTAACGATTCCCATCTGATACTAAATCCGTTGAGTATAGGCTACATATCAGGACAGGCACTCCTGCAAGGGGAGTGACTCTTAAATTATTACAGATGCGTCAGCAGCTGCGTGTAAGCATCCCACCGAAAAACTAATGCGCTCCGGGGTTTGGGGGCGGCGCCACGCCCCCAACGGGGGGTTTGGGTAGGGATGATTCATGCATCCACCCTACGATGAGTCAACCCTACGATGAATCAACCCTACGATGAATCAACCCTACGATGAATCAACCCTAGGGGTTTGGGGGGTAGAACC
>NZ_JASJFF010001264.1:0-1220 GCF_030065435.1 Microcystis sp. M53603_WE2 | reverse complement strand
GAAATATTATGGAGATTTTTAAAATATGAATGGATTGAATTTAGCGCCTATAAAGACCGAAAGAGCCTCCTCGCTTACGTTAAAAAAGTGCTGGACAATTTTGGAGGCGAGTATGTAATTAATTTTGCCTAGGTACTTATGTCAGTAAGATTAAAAATACAACCAGCAAGCTGACTATACAAAAAACAATCTCTTTTCGGTCTGTAGTCAAACGCAATCTTTGGTTATTCCAGGAGAAGAGACGGAGAACTAAGACTCCAGAAGCAACCAGAACCGAAGGAGGGTAAAAGAAAGCCAGTAAAATTAAAGAGAGTAAACAAGGAATCGTGGAAGAGCGAAGTAAGTAATAGATAAAGGCCAGAAAAAGAGGGTATAAAAAGCCTCTTGGGGTACCGGAACCTAAATCATCTTTTAACCACAGATTTTGATTGAGAAATAGTGTAGAGATAAATCCAGCCAAAGGTACGGGCAGAATTTGTAGGGAGACTCGATAGCAATAAATGGTAGATATTAAACCTAGGGCGATCGGTACGAGCTTATTAAAAACTATGGCGTTTATCCCCACCATTGACATCAATTTATAAAGACTCGCGAGACCCGAAGGAGTCAACCATTGATAATAGTTCATCAGGAAATCATCGGGAAAAAGCTCTGAATCAGAGAAGCGCATCATCCAAACGATAATACGGCGTGCGTCATCCTGAATACTGTACTCGCTACCGAAAGCGATTTGTAAGAATAAGATACTGTACAAAATAGAGAATACGATGCTGAGACTGAACCAGAAGGTTCTGGAAAGCATCAATTCTCTTAGAGGAGTTAAATCTAAAAAATACGAGTTCTTTGTCTGCATAACTACCTTGACGTTTTATCCAAGTATTTTACATTTAATACCAGGGTGAGCGCATCTCAAACGCTATTGACAATTAGCCCCTTTTGTGATCTGCTTGCTGTGTGGGCATTTCAAGTGATACCAGTCAATCAGAATAGTTACGAAATCTTAACATTGGGTCGATTTTTGCTTAACAATTGAGATGGCAAATTCTCCTCAAATATGCCTGAATGTACCTCTGGGTAAGCAACTCACATAAAGTTCATTTTGTCAAGGATTGTTAAGATGCGCCAGCAATTCCAAATTCAGAATGTAGCAAGGAATACAGAATACAAAACGCTTTTGCCCTGTAGCTCCCCATCCAAAATCAAGAAGAATTAACGCGAGT
>NZ_JASJFF010001171.1:0-3205 GCF_030065435.1 Microcystis sp. M53603_WE2 | reverse complement strand
TCCTTATCTGGCAAAAGACTTAATTGATTAGTTCGCTCTAGATAAAAAACAATTGACAAAAATCGCTAAATGCCTTTCTATATAAGGGTTCCATCCCTTATAACCCCCGTCCATTGCATAACACAAACCGAAGAGCCAAAAGCTTAATCAGCAAAGGTTTAACTGTGCCACCCAGGGGTGAGAACCGCTATAATATCCCTTATCAAGGAGTCGTAGGCGGGGGGATGAAACTTAAAGCGATTGCGTTTTTTTATTAAAAAATCAGGTGTTATTGTTGATAAGTTTTGCTGTTAGCAGGGGAATTTTGGGGGGCAGTTTTGAGGTTTGATCCCCCCAACCCCCCTTGATAAGGGGGGCTTTTTACTGGTTGAATTTGATCCCCCCAACCCCCCTTGATAAGGGGGGCTTTTTACTGATTTAAGATGATTGGTTAATTGCATAGGTTTGATCCACCCAACCCCCCTTATCAAGGGGGGCTTTTTACTGGTTTAAGATGTCTAAATCTGTGATATATTACAGGTTACAAGTCTCTGCGCGAGAAAAGTGATATACCACCTCACAAACCCCTCTTCATCCTTCTTCAAGGGTAGGTGTGCGTGCTTACTACCATCTAATAAAAAAGTTAGCTGATCATAGCTCAACAAGTCTCCGCCCCTGCGCCAACCCACCTCGTCAGCGAATTTTTTATACACATCATAATCGTATTCCCCTGGGACACCACCGCAATCCAGCCAGACTTTTTTCTGCACAGAAAAGCCAAATTTGCCGCCGCTATTATCTACCCAGAGCTTGTCAATGGTGCGTAACTCTTCACAGGGAAAGTTGTTAATGCTTTCTTCATCTAGCCAGCCTTCATCTTCCCTTTTAGCAATTAACAACATTAACCGCGCCGTTTCCTCATCGGCTTTGCGCCATTGGCCATTTTTCAGATAGGTTTCTAGTTGTGTAAAGAGAGAAGTCTGTCGTTTTTGTTCTAAAAATTCCAAACCTCGACGTTTTTTAACAGGTAATTCTCGATAACATCGCTCCGCTAATCCCTGAGCTTTAGGATTAGATTGATTATAAAAATAGACAATAAAATCAGTCGGATTAATCAATAAAGTAGCATACATAATGCAAGCCTCGTACCAGAGATTTTGCTCCCAATTTTCCTTGAGTAAATTTTCTTGCTTTAACCGTTTAACTTCCAAAGCGATTAAATAGGATTGAAAAAAATTATGGGCAAACTCATAGTATTCATCTTTTTTCAAAATTAACTCACTCACATGAATTAACCGCTCTACAAAATCCTTAGCCGAAGTGCTTTCAGGATAACCCAATTCCTGAATAAAATTTTGTATAGAACTCAGTAATTCCGAATATTCAATCGTGGTTGTATTTCCCATTTTCAGGGCTAACTGTTGTAATACCCGTTGACGATGATTTTCCTCATTATTATCTAAAATCATATCAATGCCCCTAGCTTGAGGGCGAGTGATCAATTGCAGATCAAAAATTCGGCGAAATAAATCCACTCGTTGCTGAGGTAATTTTTGTCCCGAGCCAAAGTTTGCCCGATGTAACTGTACTATCATATTCAGATTTAAGGGATTTCTCGCCAAGGCTAATAGAGTAGAACTTTCCCCGGAATCATCGAGAGCAAATAACTGATTAATTAAATCCTTTGCTTTATTATCGGCAGCTTCTTGTTTAGCTTTTAAACTTCTGCTAACTCTGGTTTCCTGCTCTTGCCAGAAATACCATTTATACACAAAATCCCGAATATTTTTATCGGTAAATTCATTAATAAACACCTTTTGCCGATGTTTATGCTCAGAGCTATAGCGGTGTGCAGTCGTATGAGGTACAGTGTCACGAGCTATAAACCATGCTAGGCAAAGCTTGGTTTGTATCTCACTCAAGCGCTTACCGCTATAAACGCTTGATAGCCTTTGGGACGAGAGGTTAAAATAAAATAGTTTTGGCGAAAATCATGCCACTGTTTGCCAATCCATTGACTGACTTTTTCGGCATATTCGGGTTTAACTTCATCAAAACCATCAAACATCACTAACATTCGCTGACGGGTTAAATGACTTTTAGCCCAGTTCTGAGGTAAATCTAATTCTTGAGAAATATCTTGTTTAAGATGTCGCTCAATTAAAGTCGGTAAATCTAATCCTTCTGTGGTGGTAATCACTTCCTGCCATCTCCGTAAACGTAAAAAGACAGGAATTAAAAAAGGTGCATTTTGTTTCGGTTGTTTTAGAGCGTAGTTATAGGCTAAATGACGCAATAAAGTTGTTTTTCCTCGTCCACCAGGAGCCAGAATTAACAACCGTAAATTTGTCCTCTTTTTAGCCCGACGCAATAAATCCCAAATATCATCCCCCGTACCTTTAGATTCTTCTTCTGAGCGCAGTTCTAATTGACTCAGATCCAAATTAATAAAAATTTCTTCCAGTTCCGGAGTAGAAAAACCAAAGATTGCATCTTCAATCCCTTCAATATCATCATAACGACAATCTGAATCCCGTAATTTAATTAAATATTTCCCGTCAGGATTAGCTAATTGCCAACGTATTTTTTCCAGTCTTTTGTCTAGCCAAACAAAAAAGCTTAAAGCTGTACCTTTACCATGATTTTTACCTTTGGTTCTTGCTATTTCTAAAAACCCTTGACTCCAGGCTGATCCGTAGGTAAAAAAGCCCGTGACGATAAAAGTGACTCCCCCGACAATAATCGCCTTAACCGTGTCATGTTGACTAAGCCAAGTTAAGCCGCCTGTAATGCTACCCCCGATAATTGGAAGGGAAGGAGCGGAGGTTCGGAGTTGATGGGCAACAAAAGCAGTGATTTTTCCCGTCCAAACTTCAGCCTGTTCCTTTTCCTGGTCAAAATCTGATTCTTTTTTCTCTTCAGATTCGGATTCTTCCGGCTTTGCGGTTTTATCGTCCATAAACCCCCTTTGATCAACCTCTTCTAATTATACTAGACCCCTTTAGAGTGGTGTTATTGGCTTATAAGTAGGTAGGCGTTAAAAATTATCAGACACCCCCCTTATCAAGGGGGGATTAAGGGGGGATCGGCACCCCCCTTATCAAGGGGGGCAGGGGGGATCGAACCGGAAATGTCGCTTTTTTATCCCGATGGACAAGCTTTCACTAGCTATAATCAGGAAAAACAACGAGCGGAACGATTAGCCAATAAACTGCGGGAATTAGGC
>NZ_JASJFF010001266.1:0-1042 GCF_030065435.1 Microcystis sp. M53603_WE2 | reverse complement strand
GTGGGATTGATCACAAACTGACGACCACATTCTTTACCTTGACGTTTGGGTTTTCCCTTAGGAATAGAACCATTCTTGATAGTATGGTGAGAACCACAACGCTTGACAGGGGAATAGAGGTGAAGGGGGTATTTTGTTCGGTGCTAGACTGATATTTCAGTAAGCCAGACAGGAGCCAGAAAAAGATATTTATCAGAAAAGTCATGAGCAAGCTAGAGGTTTAAAGACTGAGCGGGTTCCAATTATTTTTATTCATAAATATTTTACACAATTCATACCAGGTAAGCAAGAGGGCTACGGCACTACTACCAAATCATTACCTTCTTGCCGATCGAGGCTGGTATAGTGAAACTGTGCACAAACTTCAGCCAGTTCAAGCAGTTCTTCGGAGACTTCTCTCAAGATACAAAACACAACTACCTCGTTCATGCTGTTTACGGCTTTTTCAACAATGGCGGCAGCAGTTGCTACGTTGTCAGGATTAAAGATGCGGCAACTGAGATTGACAAGGCACTAGATCTCTTGCAAAAGTAATCAAGATATATCCTTTTGCAAGAGATCTTTTCCACTTCAATCTAAAAATCGAGAAAAAAGCAAAACCTTCCATTATACCTGGACTTCCCCCATACGTAAATACTAAAAAATTAACAAAACCCTTACTGCAGGTCGCTTCTAAGAAAAAATTGAAAAGAGACTACTGGGTACATTTTTCACTTGAAAATGGCTGTACCGTTGACTGTATCTGGAGTAGAGCGATTCCGTAGAGTTGGCTGTATAGTGATCGCTAACCTGATTTTAACAGATAGTGTCATTAATCTCTAGAGTAAGGGATTCCCTCTGTAGCCATGTTTTTGCTGATTTTCTGCCCCGAAACAAGCTATAATGGTCTAAAGGTCAAATTTGAAAATTTTTGCCTCAAACCCTATCGGCGTAAGAACTTCAGGATTTTGTGTCCAGTAGTTCATTGGTATTGTATTGCTTGAACTCAGGCTCTGTAAGACTTTTAGCCATAGCTAGTATGTTTATACGGGGGAAGTCCAGG
>NZ_JASJFF010000027.1:0-1198 GCF_030065435.1 Microcystis sp. M53603_WE2 | reverse complement strand
GCTTCATGGAGATCGGGTTTAATTTCTAAAGCTCGATCGTAGGATGCGATCGCTTGTTCTAATCTGCCTAAATTAGCTAACGCAACCCCTCGGTTGTTCCAAGCTTCATGGAGATCGGGTTTAATTTCTAAAGCTCGATCGTAGGATGCGATCGCTTGTTCAAATCTGCCTAAATTAGCTAACGCAACCCCTCGGTTGTACCAAGCTTCATGGTAATCGGGTTTAATTTCTAAAGCTCGATCCCAGGAGGCGATCGCGCCGATAAAATCCCCATTGATTGCTTTCTGGTATCCTTGCTCAAACCAGAATGCGGCATCCTGAACCACTTCCGTTAAATCCGTCTCCTTTGGGCCTAGATTTTCCTCCTCCACACCGGAAACATCCCTCACCGCGTCGCGTAACTGGAGGCTAATCCGTTGGGACACTTCCCCCAGATTTCCCGTCATCACCTTGCCTAAAGCCGCCAGATCCCGCCCTAAAGTTTGATAATCTTCCGGATACTGTAGCCATTCCTCGCTTTTGACCCCTAGCCACCGCGCCAGCTTTTTATCGTCACAATGGCGACTGTATAGCCATCCCCGTAACCCGCCGGTAGTGGTTCCCGCCGCCACCTGCTCGAATAACCCCATCAATATCCCTTCATATTCCCCATCGCTGGGTTCTGGAGGAGTATTTTTGACTTCTTTGGGGTTAATTGCCTTTGGACTGCCAATAAAGAGCGATTTTAGCCAATTCCAGAGCTTTTTTAGTAAGGATAGCATCGAAGAAAAGCGGAAAAGGAAGATAAGGAAATTATATCTCTACTGCCGAACTTCTGAAAATACCCTAGCGATCGCTCTCTCCCGGCGAACGCTTCGCGCACGCTTCGCGTGACCGAGCCAATTCTAAGACCTGTTCGAGAGATAATCCCAGAGAAGCGGCGATTTCCTTGGGATTAACCCCCGCTCGCAATAATAAGGGAACAGAAGCTAATTTTCCGATGATTTCCCCTTCTTGGCGACCTTCTTGGCGACCTTCTTGACGACCTTCTTGGCGACCTTCTTGGCGACCTTCTTGGCGACCTTCCTCTAGGGCCTCCTGAAACACACGCGTCTGTCTTAACTCGCTTAAACTAAACATAGCTTCTATCTCCTTTCGATTAATCCGCGGCAACTTGTAAATCAAAATCGTCTCTATCAATTCTAAAAGTTCCTGTTGG
>NZ_JASJFF010000172.1:0-1798 GCF_030065435.1 Microcystis sp. M53603_WE2 | reverse complement strand
GGCATTTTCGGTGACAAAACCGTAGGCGTACTCATCCATATTGGTCGCCCCCACCAAAACTGCCCCGGCTGCTTCTAGGGATTGTATAGCGATCGCATCTTGTCCGGCGGCAGGGTGATCTCGATTGATTTTGGAACCGGCAAGGGTGACAATACCCTCGATATCAAAGAGATTTTTGACGGCGAAGGGGACTCCTGCTAAGACACCGACGGGTTCCCCATCAGCGATCGCTAGATCGATTTTTTGGGCTTGAGCGAGCGCTCTAGGGTGTAAAATGTCGGTAAAGCAATTTAAATGGCGATTTTTCGCCTCTATCTCCGCTAAAGTCCGATTAATAACTTCTAAGGCGCTAGTTTGACGATTTTGGATTGATCGAGCTAAATTGCACACAGAAATAGTCATGGTTCAAAGCTGAGGGCGCTTTCCCCGTCATCCTCTAAGGGAAATTCTGTCACTAAACTGGCGATTTCTTGCAAGCGTTGCCAGTTTTCAACCACAGAATTTAAATAGCGATCGGGAATGGCTAAATCTAGGATTTTCGCCATGATCATAACGTATTCTTCTGGGTTATTCATAGATTTCGTTCTGGTTGGGGTGAAGGAGATCAAGATTTGCTTGAAAGCAGCGCTCAGGAATAAAATCGACACCTAGTTAAGCTGTGAAAATTGCTAGGATATAAGAGAAAATCTCCTGTAAATACAATAGCTATCCCTAGGGAGGAAGTATAACTTAAATTTGTTCTTGACCCCCGACTCCCTAGGATCATAACCTGAGATATGATCCTAGAACTGTATATTGAGATATTTTCCCCTCCTTCACCTCCGGATTAAATTAAACTTATAAGTAGGGAGGCACAATTATTTGTAGGATGGGTTAGCAGTAGCGTAACATAATCGGGCGTTGGGTTTCATTCTTCAACCCAACCTACGTTCATCTTATATTTAATTCCACCCACCTACTTATATGACCAAAAACAAGAGGTAACAAGCCTCCCCTTTCAAGAGAATGAAAATTAAAAGCTACTGAAGACTGCTGGTAGTCACTGATAACTGATAACTGATAACTGATAACTGATAACTGATAACTGATAACTGATAACTGAAATGACCATCTTACAAGACGAAAAACTACTCTTTACTCCCGCAATACCCCACAGTGATGCCCTTAGAACTATTTTTGCCTTTCCTAATCAGTATTCTGTGGGTATAACCAGTTTAGGTTATCAAATTGTTTGGGCAACTTTAGCCCTGCGATCGGATATACAAGTTAGTCGTTTATTTACGGATTTTCAAGAATCTTTCCCCCGTTATCCCGAATTAGTTGGCTTTTCCTTTTCCTGGGAATTAGACTATGTTAATATCCTCTCGCTGTTGGAATCTTTAGAAATTCCCTGTCACAGTCATCAACGGCAAGATCGACAGGCGATAATTTTTGGAGGTGGACCAGTTTTAACCGCTAATCCCGAACCTTTTGCCGCTTTTTTTGATGTAATTTTATTGGGAGATGGTGAAAATTTAATTGCTGATTTTATTAATGCCTATCAAGAGGTTAGAAACGCCGATCGCCCGACAAAACTCCGTCATTTGTCCCAGGTTCCGGGGGTGTATGTTCCTAGTTTATATACCGTTAATTATGATAGTCCCGAAGGTGAAATTACAGCAATTCTACCCATAGATAATAATGTTCCCGCCTTTGTTAGTAAACAAACCTATCGCAGTAATACCCTTTCTGCTTCTACGGTGGTAACAAAACAAGCGGCATGGGAGAATATTTATATGGTAGAGGTGGTGCGAAGTTG
>NZ_JASJFF010000024.1:0-10304 GCF_030065435.1 Microcystis sp. M53603_WE2 | reverse complement strand
CCAGGGATTTTCCCCCCGACCACTCCCATATCTGGTACTTTTTGATTGACAAAAAGTCTAAAAGTCTTACCCAACAAGGTTTTTAGATTTATTCAGCTAACCCTAATTGACCTTGACAAGAAATGCTATAATTTCCTAGCAAGAGGGGAATGGAATCCCTC
Organism: Microcystis sp. M53603_WE2; assembly: GCF_030065435.1. Lineage (NCBI taxonomy): Bacteria > Bacillati > Cyanobacteriota > Cyanophyceae > Chroococcales > Microcystaceae > Microcystis > Microcystis sp. M53603_WE2. Next base: position 10,143 of record NZ_JASJFF010000024.1, on the reverse strand, counting down.
TCAGGGTTGCCATCGCACAATTTTGTCGGTTGCTGGTTCTCGTCAGCTTGTTTGTCAAATATACCAATTCTAGTTTGAATCGGTGCTGTTATGTCAAGATTCAGGGTTTCTGGCTGCAACGGAACTGAAAAATCAAATAATCTATTCCATCAAATCTTCTTACCTTAGACAAAAATAATGAAATTCGAGGAAATCCAAGAGATTCTTAATCGGCAACTGCTCAAGCTTGAGAATCGCTGTCTCAATGACACAGAACAATTATTATTGCGAGGACTTTGGCAGAAAAAGAACTATCAAGAAATTGCCCAAGAAAACGGTTATAGTAGCAGCTATCTTGCCAATGTAGTTGCCCCAGGACTCTATGATAGAGTCTCGCAACTGATCGGAGAAACGATCAATAAAAAAAATTTTTTATCTAGACTACAATCTCATTTTACCAACTCCACATCGCTTCAGTATTGCGGTAATGAATATCCCCAGAATGAGCGTCCAGAATACCCAGATGCTCCTGTTCCCTATAATTCTTATTATTATCTAAAACGAACAAAACTTGAAGCAAAAATTATCGAGGAAATCGGACAATCTGGGGCGTTAATACGCATTAAAGCTCCCAACAAATGGGGAAAAACCTCTTTATTATTAACAATTTTAGAGGCTTGTCAACAACGATTCGGTTATCAAATTGTTAGTTTAGATTTACAAAAAGCAGACCAAGACATCATAGCAAATTTTAACAAGTTCTTACGCTGGATTTGCCGTAATTGCGCTCGGCAGTTGAATTTAGAAGCCAAATTAGATGATTATTGGGATGAAGATATAGGAATTAAAATGAGTTGGACAATTTATTTTGAAGAGTATATTTTACGAGAGATAAAACAGCCACTGGTATTGGCTTTAGATGGAGTGCATCGAGTCTTTGAACATCCGAAAGTAGCAGAAGATTTTTTACCTTTAATCAGAGCTTGTTATGAAGAATCTAAGCGATCTCCCCTGTGGCAGAAATTACGTTTAATTATTGTTCAATCCACAGAATCTTATGTTTCTCTGCGATTAGAACAGTCTCCTTTTAATGTGGGATTACCCATAGAGTTACAGGGTTTTGGTCAAGAACAAGTGGCAGAATTGGCAAAAAAATATCAATTAAATGAATTAGCAACCAACGAAATTCAACAGTTGATCGACTTAGTGGGGGGACATCCTGCCTTGATTCATTTAGCGATTTATCATCTTAGCCAAGAGCAAATCACGATGCCAGATTTAATCAAATCAGCAACTACATCAACGGGAATTTATTCCTCTCATTTACAGCTTCACTGGGTCACTTTACAAAAACAACCCGAACTTGCCGGTATTTTTCAACAGATTTGTCAAGGGAATCAACCAATGATAGTCGATCCAATTATTGCTTATAAACTTAATAGTATGGGTTTAATTAAACTCAGAGAAAATAAAGCAATTGTCAGTTGTCAGTTGTATCAAAAGTACTTTATAAGTCAATATACTGGTTCAGTATAAATAAATTTTTGAACCATGGTATTAAGACAGCGATCGCTCAAGCCAATCATTATTAAATATCGTCTGATAAATCCGATTATGAACGTCCATTTTCCCGTGACGCTTTACCACTAATCCAGATAAAAATAACTCAGGTAAATAGGGATTGTTATCAATCTGTATTGGTTCTTGATGGAGGATTTGTCGATACAAGGTTAATAACTGGGGTCGGTTTGGACTTTGAAGAAGGCGATCTTGAATGGTTTTTAAATGTTCGGGTTGATCCTGCATCTCCCAATCTTGAATAATTTTTTCTGCTACTAAGTTGGCCAACCATTGTTCTTCTTGATTAGAGGGGATTGGTTGCTCACTATCCCGCATCAGTTGACAGAGTTTTTGAGTTAAGAAAGGTTGCCCTCCCGTCCAGCTTAAGACTTGTTTGAGCATTGTCTGAAGATTACTGACTTTTTCTGTTAACCCATATAATAAAGGTTGAGCTTCGTGTTCTTTAAAACTTGCTAATTCAATAGCGTTACCAATATTAAAAGGTGTTTTCTGGGGGTCAGTAATTAAAGCTGAAGGTGTGGTAGCACCAAAAAAGGCAAAAGTTAGCTCTTGAAATTGAGGTTGAATCGCTCTCTGGTTATAAAAAGAACGAATTAAAGCAAAAAAGTCAGAGACATCAAATTTTAACCCTAAAATGCTATCAATTTCATCAATAAATATAACAGTCGATTTTCCAGATTGCCGCTGATCAAAATCGTCATTAACTAGAAGAAAATTTTCTATAAATTGTCCTAATCGTTGTACAGGAGGCAGGTCTAATTGTTCACTCCACCAAGCTTTAAAAGTTTTCAATTCTTTGATTAATCCAAAACTGCGGAGCAGATCAACGGCTAATCCTTTATACCATTGTTCGGGGGTAATATTGTCTGTTCCTAGCCGAGTTAAGTCAATTACTGCACATCTAATTCCCTCCTTTTGTAATTGGCTCATCATCCGTACCATTAAGCTAGATTTTCCCATTTGACGTGCATTTAAAACATAGCAAAATAGACCTTGTTTGAGAGCTTTATAAAGATTGCGATCGGCTTGTCGAACCACATAATTCGGTGCATCCATCGGTAAACTGCCCCCCACTTGATAGACAAATTTGGGAGGTTGTTCAGCACTTTTAAGCAGGTCATTTTCAAAGATAAGTTCTGCTTGGGTTGCTTTCAGTACCTCTAAAGTGTTTGTGAGTTCTTTTGTCCGTTCTTCTACTCTTTGTTCTAAGGTTTGATAGAGTCTGGAGTTATCAATAGAGATAGCGGCTTGAGCTGCTAGAATATTTAATAGTTCAACCCTTTCTGAGGTAAATGCGCTAGTTGTTAAATTATTTTCTAAATAAACAATTCCTTTTAATTGACCTTGATTGAGTAAAGGAGTACAAAGAATAGATTTAGTTTTTTTAGCCACAATATAATAATCATTGGTAAATTGACCTGATGAAGTGGCATCATTTAAAACGATAGTTTCTTTTGTCCGAGCGACATAATTAATAATGCTAGTGGGTAAGATAGGAATTGAGTTATCATGGTCGATAGATTCTATGGGAATTGACTCTAGGATATTAACCGTTACCTTATCAATTGTTCCTTGAGCTTCAATGACCCAATTTCCTTGCTGTTCTAAAATCAAATAACCTTTCTGCGCTCCTGCATTTTCAATGACAATTTTCATTAAATTTGTTAGGAGATTTTCCAGTTTAATTTCTCCAGAAATCGCTTGCGAAGCTTTGAGAATAGTGGTTAAATCCAGAACTGCTCCATCATTACCAGTAGTTGAAATGGTGGTACTCAGTCCTTTAGATTTGTTTTGATTGCTGATGCCTAATAAATATTGAGGGTATTCTTCTTCTAATTGTTTAACTTTGGCCTTTGCACCCCAACGAGTGTAACAATGATAAGCATTTCTGAGATATAGTTTAGCAATTTCTTCTCTACCTAAAGTAAAATAAAATTCAGAGGCACGTTCATAGGCTAAAGCCTCTTCATGGATAAATTCATATTTTTTTGCTCCTTGAATGGCTTTTTCATAAAATTCTTGAGCTTCCCAGTTTTGACCTAAGACTCTCGCTTTTTCTGCTTCAACTAGATCATATTTATGTTGAAAATTTGCTGGACAATGACTAGACCATATTGCCATCTTCTGCTGATTGTTATCTACTTGTTGTAGTAATTTTCTTTGATCATTTTGCTCTGTGTCATGATAATAAGCTAGAAAACTCAACGATGAATAGAAATTATGTTGTGCTTTAAATAGGGCTGCACCGCTTGTTACCGCTACATATTTTTCTGTATGTTGACTGTTTTCTAAGGAGGCAACAAAATCATTAAAAATATAATAATCAATCATTCTTCCGAAATAATAAATAAATAGTAACCATTGATTATTTTGGTCAAGATATTCTTGGAGATGTTTATCTTCTTCCTCTTGGGAAGTTCCTAGCAATAAAAAATCTTGATGGTGATTAATATCTCGTACATTTTTAGCAGTATTTGTCAAAATAACTAAGAATTTATGAGAATACTCTTGATTAAGTTTTTCCACAAAATGAATGTATTTTTCACAATCTCGTTCTACTTCTTCTAACTGGCATCCTCCTAAAAACTTGATAGCGCAATAGGCCTGTGCGAGAAACCCAACATATTCATTGTGTCCTGTATTAAGTCCTTGTTGCAAGCCATAAAGTAATTTTTCTTGAATGACTTGCTCATTTAGTGGATTTTTCCAACACCATATATAAGCATAATATAAAAAAAATATTTCGGCTTGAAATTTTTGATTATCATCTTTTTCTAATAAGTTAATTGCTAGTTTTCCAAACTTATAACCATAATCAATTTCTGCTGTCATTCCCGACATGAGCATTCCATAAAAAGCATAAATCGTAGAAGCTTGTGGAGGATTGCCGTATTTGATACAGAGATAAGTTAAAGTTAATACTAATTCCGTAAATAGAAGAAAATTAGTTGTATTTGAAGCAGAGCGAATTTGCAGTATTATTTTAATAGCTGCTAGTTTTTTATTGTCAGTCATTATCAAATTATCGGCCAAGTCTTCAATCGATTTATTTTTTAAAAGCAACTTTATGGATCTCTGGCGATTACTAATTCTTTTTTTGATTTCATTTTCTTGAAGAGAAATTTTGATACCTAGTTCTGGTAAAACATTGAGGGCAATATCTATCGCTTTTTGAGGTTGAAAAATTGTAAAGTAGTAGATGATTTGTATTTCATATACCTTGAGTTTATCAAATATGTCTCTAGCTTCTTTTAAGATAGTGTCAGATATTTTTTCAATTTGAGAAAATTTAGTATTTAAGTAAAGAGATTCTAAGGTTTCAACATAAAGTTCTAGAGTTAATTGATAATCAGTTTTCCAGCTATTTAATGTCAACAATTCCAATCCTTTTTCTAAATATCTTAAAGCCGAATCATAAGCTGTTGATGCTTTTGCCTTTTTTCCTGCTTTTAGATTTAACTTAGCCAGTTGATTTTTTTCTAACTGATCGGTAATTAATATTGCTCCCTGATTAAGTTGATTAACAGTATCAAATATTTTATCTTCTAATTGATGCTCTGCTTGATATTTTTCTAATAAAATACGTCCTATTTGCTGATGAAAACATTCTTTTTCTTCTTCAGAAATAAGAGAATAAGCTGCTTGTTGTACTCGGTCATGTAAAAATCGATAATAAATATCAGCAGAATAGTTAAAAGCATCTTGTAGCTTATTATTTGACAAATCTTCTCCATTCCATAATAGAGGAATTTTATAATTTTTGTCTAGGGGAATCACCAAGCCTTCATCTAGAGCTAACTGTAGTTCTTGAGCGGTAATAGTTTCAGATTTATTATTAATAATCCTAAGGATTTCTAAATTAAATTGATTGCCAATACAAGCTGCTAACTTGAGAACCTGTTGCGTATTTTGAGATAATTTTTTAATTTTATTCACCATTAAATCAACTACATTATCAGTAATAGATAAACTTTCAATTTGTTGTATATTCCATTGCCAATAAACTTGTTTTGTGTACTTCGCTTTCTTTAAATCTAAATTTTCCCTAATAAACAGGAATTTTCTATCGTAGAGAGAATAAAACAATTGGGTTAAGAAAAAAGGATTACCCTCGGTTTTTCTGCTGAGTAATTCCCCTAAGGGTTTAGCTAATTCTCTAGAACAATTTAGAGTATCGGCAATTAATTGATTAATCTCTCTGCTTTTTAAAGGTGAAAGAGAGAGCGTATTAATTGTTTTTTGGGCTTGATTAATTTTGCCTAAAGTGTGCATTAGTGGATGAGTTGTTTCCACTTCATTATCTCGATAAGCACCAATTAGGAGAAAATAGTTAATATCTGGCTCTAAAATTAATTGCTCAATTAAATTTAGAGAAGATAAATCTGCCCACTGTAAATCATCAATAAAAATCACTAAGGGATGTTCTGGTTGACAAAAAATCGTGAGAAAACGCTTAAAAAATAAGTTAAAGCGATTTTGACTTTCCGTTTTACCCAGTGGTTCTACAGGAGATTGCTTACCAATAATTTTTTCGAGTTCAGGGATAACCTCAACAATAATTTGACCATTATTTCCTAAAGTTTCTAGAATCTTGTCTTTATAGGTTTCAAGATGTCTTTCTGGTTCACTTAACAACTGTTTTACTAAATCTTGAAAAGCTTGAGTAATTGCTGAATAGGGAATATATCGTTGTAGTTGGTCAAATTTGCCCTTAATAACTCGTCCTCGTTGGCGTGTAATTGGTTTGTAAATTTCATTGACTAAAGCTGTTTTACCAATCCCAGAATAACCCGAAATCAGGATCAATTCAGATGAGCCTTGATTGATTTTTTCAAAAATGTTTAGGAGTTTTTCAACTTCTAATTCTCGACCATAGAGTTTTTGCGGAATCTGAAATTTTTCTGGAAGCTCCCGACTTCCTAAAGAAAATAGCTGAATCTGTTCCCCTCTTTTGAGTTGATTGAGACAAATTTCTAAATCATTTTTAATTCCCCAAGCACTCTGATATCTTTCTTCTGGGGTTTTTGCTAATAGTTTTTTGATAATATTAGACACAGCCAAGGAAAGGTCTGGAATCAGTTCGTGTAGGGGTAAAGGGTCTTGAGCAATATGACAATGAACTAACTCCATTGGGTCTGTAGTTTCAAAAGGAAGTCTGTTGGTTAAAAGTTCATAAAAAGTGACTCCAAGGGCATAAAAATCACTACGATAGTCAAGTCCACGATTCATTCTTCCTGTTTGTTCAGGTGCAATATAAGCTAACGTTCCTTCTAATTGATGGGGAGAGATAACGCTGATAAATTCTTGAGCTAACTGGCTAGAAATACCAAAATCAATAACTTTAAGTTCTTCGGTTTTGGGGTTATAGACAATATTAGAAGGGTTAATGTCTTTGTGAATAATATTGGCTTTATGAATAACAGCTAAAGCTTCAGCAATCTTAATGGCAATTTTCAAAAATTCTTCTAGGTTGAATTGACTTTGCTCTAGTAATGATTTTAAAGATTGACCACCAAAGTCTTCTAAAACCATAACTAAACTGTTTTCATATCGCTGTAAATCATAAGCTTTAATAATATTATCAACATTAAAAGAGCGAGTGATCTGGTATTCTTGTTGATAGCGAGTGAGTTCCGATGGCGTTGGGTAATTTTCTTTGAGAATTTTAAGGATAACTGCCTGATTATTGGCATGACGAAAACCTCGATAAACTAAGGAGTTAGCACTTTCGTAGAGTTTTTCGCTGATTTGATATTTTTTTTCCATTGGCTTATCAGTTCAGTCAGAAAATCAAGCTGATCAATTTGCGTCATCTCTTGATTCTCTGACCAATTTTCATAATTAAAATTGAAGATAATTACAAACAACTCAGGGGAATATAAGGTGAAGGTGGATAAACGTGCTTCAATTGGTGATTCTTCCAGTCTTCACTATGTTCGCTAGGATAAAATGGATAGGGACCATCATACTCTTTTGCCTTTGCCCAAGTTTCAATGTCAGATTGGCTAACATTGAATTCACTGGGTCTGGGTGGATAAGGGACTGTTATTTTACCAGCTGGAAAATCTTTCCCTGTATGAACAAGTTCTGTCATAACACCATGAAAAAGCTCCCAAGTAACATCAAGGCCGTATTCAAAGATTAGCTGATAGATACTGCCAATTGGCTCCCAAATCTGGGCGAAATATTCATGTTTATCGGGATAATAAAAGTTAACTTTATCTTTATAGAAAGCTTGCCCACACAGCAAAAGAGCCAAAGCAATAAAGTCATAATTTATATTGTCTGGTTGAATCAACCAACTATATTTATATTTTTTGGTGTGGGTTTTACTATCTCCTAATAGTTTTATGCATAAATCGATCTCACTTATACGTTCTTCACCTTCTTTATCAAGCCAATAAGTACACACTTTTTGGTGAGGAAATCTCAAAATTTTTCTAACCAAATTCACTTTTGCTTTCATTTCATCTGGTATCTTTTCCGGCTCAAGCCATGTGTAAGCAATCATCTGAGATAGCTTTCGTGTTTGTAATAAGAAATAAACGGTACTCAATTCTGCTTGAGCTAAAGGATCATCCTTAGGTTGTGATGGGCAAAATCTTGGGTCAACCTTAGCTCCTGAGCTAGGAAAACTTGAGGAATCTAAATTATATTTTGTTTGTAAAGCTTCCTTAGTTCCATAGACTAATTTAGGGTGGTCTTCATTTTCAAAAATAAGTAGCTGAAAATAGTAATCATTGTATTGATTGCCATCGATCGATTTTGGTCCTTGTCCAATCTTTATAGACAAATTTGATTGTAAATTTTGAACATAACTGCGAGTAAAGACCTGTGCCATTGGTGAATTCCTCCAGGAAGTTGGTTAATAAATTTGATTCTACTGTAAAAACTCAGACTGAGCCATAAAAACGGGTAGGATTGTCCGCAAGTATCTTCTCTACTGTTTCCTTAGCTAAATCTTTCTCAAGCTTAAGCACTTGACTAACAATATCGGGCTTATGATCCATGTGTGGATAATCTGAGCCAAAGATAATATTGTCACTGCCAATGTAGTCTATAAGCTGGGACAGATAAGGTTCAGAGGGTTCAACGGCAATAAAGCATTGACGGCGAAAATACTCTGATGGCATTAATCTTACCCGATCTTTGACCTCCCAAGGTGTAACTTGATACTCTTCGTCAAGTCTCCATAACCAATAGGGTAGCCAACCGCAGCCCGACTCTAAAAATCCGATTCTTAGCTGAGGATGACGTTCTAACACTCCCCCTTCTATTAACGCTAACAGTGCCATCATCTGCTCCATGGGGTGAGAACAAGCATGAAGGGCAAAACGGGTGTTAAATCGATCGGCACCGGTGGTGGGTAAACGACTCCAATGTCCCTCATGAATTCCTACAGCCATGTCCAAATCCTCGCAGGCCGTCCAAAAGGGTTCATAGGCTGGATCGCTCAAAATTCTGCCTTTAACGGGGTTAGGGCGCAAAAAAACCGCCTTCCAGCCCAAGTTTGCCATGCGGTGTAGCTCTTTTACCATGTCTTCGGGATCGTGTTGATTGACTGCAGCGACTCCTTTGAGTCTGGCCGGGTCATAGCTACAAAATTCTTCATATAACCATGTATTGTAAGCACGGACAAAAGCCCCCATCACTTCAGCAGGTAGGCTATCAATGGCAAATAACCACAGTCCGTAATTAGGATAAATAAAAGCCACATCTATGCCCATTTGTGTCATAGATTGAACATGGGACTCTGGGTTATAGCGATTGAGATAAGCATGGGGATGAGCTTGCATCATCTGCTTATTCCCTTCTGCTTGGACTTGTGGGGAGATTTTTTGACTAATCGGTTCTCCTTTGATTTTCATGTCAGCAGAAGGAGCAAATTCCCTAAATTTAGGTTCTAGGTATTGGCCCCACATTGCGGGGGGTTCAATGACATGGGAATCAGCATCAATAATTTTGTACCCGTTGAGCATAGAGGTTTTTTGGCAATTTTCTACCTAAATTATATTTGATTGGGAAAAAGCGATCGCTTTTTTGCGGCTTTCTTTTCATCCCCTAAAACTCCATGGATTGATTGGGTTAAACTTGATACAACACTTTATTAAACTTAACGAATGGAAGCGATTGAATTTAAAATGATTCTTCATCATGGCACAGTTGTCATTCCCCCTGAATATTCCTCTAAGTGGGAAGGTAAGGCGATTCGTGTGATACTTTGCGGGGTGAAGTCATTCGCTTGATTTCTGCTCGTCGTGCTACAAAACAAGAGAGAAAAACTTATGAGAAAGGAATATGATTTTTCTAAAGGAAAACGAGGGGCGCTCATTTCCTCTCAGGGAAAAACACACATTACCATTTATCTAGATGATGAGATTCTAGCTTATTTTCGAGAACAGGCTGAAACCGCAGGAATGGGTTATCAAACCCTAATTAATGAGGTTCTTCGTTACTTGGTATGGTTCGATAGGGGGGCATAAATCGACTAAATCCTTATCTGGCAAGAGACTTAATTGATTAGTTCGCTCTAGATAAAAAACAATTGACAAAAATCGCTAAATGCCTTTCTCTATAAGGGTT
>NZ_JASJFF010000541.1:0-2864 GCF_030065435.1 Microcystis sp. M53603_WE2 | reverse complement strand
GTGGGGTGTGGGGTGTGGGGTGTGGGGTTTTACCGATTTTCAGGTGGTCAATTACCTAATTTTCAGGGAAAAAGTCCCAGAATTTTCCCCCCAATCACTCCAATGGTCGGCACTTTTTGAGGGAAAAAAAGTCTAAAAACCTTATCCAACAAGGTTGTTAGATTTATTCAGCAAATCCTAGGTACATCGAAAATTAAAATAAGTTAATGATAGAGTAAAATCCTCTAGTTTTATGTTGACTTCAATCAAATTGCTTCTAAAATCTACACATAACTTTATTCGTAGAGCAAATTATTCGATGTATGAATAATCTCAAAAAATCTCTCGGCATTTGTTGACCGTCGCTTCTGCTGCTGTGGGTGTCCCCGAACCCACGGGTGTTCTTGGTCATATCACACTAGGGGGTTTAATGCTAGGGGGTACTGTCCGCAAAGCGAGAAAATAATGTCCCAGAGAGAGGAGGCGCGGGTTTCCTCTCTCTTTTTTGAGGGGTTTTCGAGCCTTCAGCTTTCAGGATCTATCCCTAATTCCCGCAATCGTGCCGCTAGTTGTTCTGCTCGTTGTTTAGCCGCAGAAGCCTCTTGTTTCGCCGCAGAAGCCTCTTGTTTGGCCGCAATTAACTCCTCATCGGCCAGGGGAATTAACTCTCCTTCCAGCGTCAACCAGCGCAACCATAGCCGCTCAATCCCCCGATAGGAACCTTGCCACAAACCCAAGCTCAATTCCAGTGGAGGAATCGGTAAGCGTCCCTCCACTAAAGCTACGGGTTGGTAACGACCGCCTACCAGTTCAAACGCCTGAAGTTGGTTAGTATAGCGACTGAAAACCACATAGTAGGGAATCCGCAGAATCTGTTCATAAACTGTCCACTTAGTTGGCGGTTCCCCTGGTTGGCGTAGTTCTTCGCCTAAATCTTGATTTTCCGTACCTGGAGACAATAATTCCACCACAATCGTCGGAGAAACCCCTTCCTGCCAAATCACATAGCTTAAGCGCAGGTCATGGCCATCGTAGAGGCGAGGAACACCAACCACCCCAAACCAATCGGGACGCTTGTACCATTGAGGGTGTCTGACATTGTAGTAAAGGTTGAGGTCAGCAGCGCTAAAAACTAGCTCTGGTTCCCAGTTGGGAGGCTGGAAAGTCAGCAGTAATAACTGAGGTTGTAATAGGTGAAATTCGTCAGGCAAACCGGGTTCCAGTGGATTGTCACTAGGTAAATCGTACATCGTCGGCAAGGATTGCCGAGGGGAAAGGGGAGGGTCAGATTGGGGAATGGTGAAGGTAGGTGTAGTCATAATTTTATTTTAGAAAACGGGTTTCTGAAAGAAACCCGTTTTCTGTGTAGGGTGCGTTAAGCGGCTATCAATTTGTCATCAAAAAAACCAAACTACAAACTACAAACTACAAACTACACTGTAATCTTGATTGAACTAACAGCGTCATTTTCATGATTTATTTCTGGCATTTTTGAAGCGACCGTTATCGTTAATTTCAATCCTAAAGCTTGAAGCCAAGAGGTTAGTTGATTCATGGCTTCAGGTGCAGGTTTTTGCATTAGTTCTTCCAATTGCTTCGCCTGAATTTTGATTTGTTCTGGTGTTAGATTTTGAGGTCCAAGGGCTTCTAGGACGTGATTGAATGCGAGTCTGAGTAATTCTGATTCAAATTCATATTCATCTCCCTCGAGATGAGTTTCCAGATAAACTGCTGCGTAATGGGAATCTTTAAGAGATTCGATCAGGGAATCATGATAACTATCACTGACTGGCATTTTCTCGGCTCCTATAGTCTTGCCAATATTTTTGAGCTATTTCAATGTCTTTAGCTTGCGTTTTTTTATCTCCTCCACACAGGAGTAAGATAATCGTTGTTCCGATTTGTCCAAAGTAAACGCGATAACCAGAACCATAGTCTATTCGTAGTTCATAAACTCCTGCTCCTACTGATTTATAATCCCCTAAGTTACCTAAATTAACCCGGTTTAGGCGTTGAGCGATTTTAGTTTTAGCCTTAATATCCCGCAAAGAATCGAGCCATTGGGCAAAGGGAACTTTGCCGTCACTGGTAACATAACGTCGAATTTCTCTGGGTTGAGCCGCCATGGGATAATTATAGCAGTTATACTATTTTTCTAAAGTAATGGCAGGTATGGTTAATTACCCTCACCCCCAACCCCCCACCCCCTTTATCAAGGGTAGGGTTGATTCATGAATCAACCCTACCCGACATCGTAGAGCAGGGGGGGGTGGGAGAGGGGAGTATTTAGAAAACGGGTTTCTTTCAGAAACCCGTTTTCTAGGGGTGGGAGTATGTCAAACTAAAAAGTAAAGCTTAGACAGCCTATCTTTATCATGCCAGATCAGCCAATCTCGATCGCCCAATACTACCACGAGCGGACTAAATACGACCCCCAGACGATCGCCTCAAAAAGTAAAGGTCTTGATTGGAGTCAACAACCCCATCCCTTCAAAGAATACAAAATCGGTCAGACGTTCGATCTCAAACCCTACCTCTCCCGTCAAATGGTTCCCCAAAAAGGAGACTTTTGGCGACGTATATCGCGAATTTTGGGCTGTAGCTATGGGTTAACTGCCAAAATCGCCACTATGGGTAGTCCCTTGTACCTACGTTCCGCACCCTCTGCCGGTGGATTATACCCCGCCGAGGTCTATCTGATCTCCCGTGGCACGGAATTTTTACCCGCCGGTCTCTACAGTTACCAAGGTCAAAGTCACTCGCTGCTTTTATTCTGGGAAAGTGATGTCTGGACCAACCTACAATCTGCTTGTTTCTGGAATCCTGTTTTAGAAAATACCGATATCGCTGTAGTTACCAGTGCCATTTTTTATCGGTCTGCTTGG
>NZ_JASJFF010000591.1:0-4819 GCF_030065435.1 Microcystis sp. M53603_WE2 | reverse complement strand
GATAATTTGCAGATTTTCTCGAATAGAAGCCCAAAAACTCTTGGATTTGTCCTTATTAATTTCTTGCTCTTGCATTATTGCCCAGATGATGGTTGATGTAACTTAGCTTTCGCTTGCTGCCAGAAAACTGTTAATTCCTCTAGTGTATAGTCATGGAGAGGCTTTTCTGCCACAGATTCCACTAGGGAAAAACGTTGAATAAAACGCAGATTAGTCTCTTGTAAAGCGATACTGGGATCTAAATCATACCAGCGAGCAAGATTGACAATAGTAAAGAGTAAATCGCCTAATTCGGCCTGTTGATGCTCTTTATCGCCCGATTCTAGGGACTCTTGCCATTCTGCTAACTCTTCGCCAAATTTTTCCCAGACTCCTGCGATATTTTCCCATTCAAAACCGACTCGCGCTGCTTGCCGAGAAATTTTCATCGCTCCCATCAAGGGTGGTAAAGTTTGGGCATAACGGGTTAATTTGCCGCTAATAGTCGGGTCATTTTTTTCCTCAGCTTTGATTTTCTCCCAATTTTGACGCACCTGTTCGGGATTTTCTAGGGATAGCTCCCCAAAAACGTGGGGATGACGACGAATTAATTTATCGGTGATGCCTCTAGCCACTTCTTCTAGGCTAAAATTACCCTCATCGCTGGCAATTTGGGCTTGTAAAACCACCTGTAGCAGTAAATCGCCTAATTCCTCGGCAATGGCAGTTTTATCACCGCTTTTAATCGCCGCTACCACCTCATAAGCTTCTTCGATAACGTAGGGAATTAGGGTTTCCGGGGTTTGAGCTAAATCCCAAGGACAGCCGCTTTCTGGATCTCGTAAACGGGCAACAACGCTGATTAAATGGTTTAATGCCTCTAAGATGGCCTTGTAGCGGGGATTGTCGGTTTCTGGAAGGCTAGACATCGATTTTTTCCGGTTTTCTCGCCCATTATACCGGTTAGTTATCAGTTATCAGTGATCAGTGATCAGTGATCAGTTATCAGTTATCAGTGATCAGTGATCAGTGATCAGTGATCAGTTATCAGTTATCAGTTATCAGTTATCAGTTATCAAAAGCTCCCATCTCCTTGTCTTCTAACATTCAGTTACAGCCTTTCTGATAAGCTGTTAAGCATTTCAATTGCTTGTTGAGACGAGGCAAGAGGCAAGAGGCAAGAGGCAACAGTAAAGGGATTGGGGGAGATTCGGCTAATCTTAAGAATAAGTGCTTTAAATGCGTCTTAGCTTAATAGATGAAGTTTAACCTAATTTGAGCGAAGACCTACGCCCCATTATTCAGATAACTGCTTGGCTCTCTTATTCTTTGTGTGATCAGTTTAACTTATATAGTAGTGATCGATCTCTGTGTCCTTTGTGTCTGGAGTGGTTCCCATTCCACTCACTTGCCCGCAAAACTGTATCTTAGAATACATTTTACCCACCAAACCAGGGAGAGCCACTGCTTTAGTTCAATAATGATGAAAAAACCCGGTAAAACCGGGTTGCACTAGCTTGGAATCTGTATAGTCAACCGATAAAGCAGTTGAAAACTTAAATAAATCTAAATAGAAAAAAGGTAAGTAATTCCACTGTAAGAAAATCAGATTTAATGAATCATCCCGCAAGTTAGGGGACAAGAAGCATAAACAGCTTGATGAGAAGTTTTTGCCTCACCGTGTAACCAGTGCAACCAGCTAACTTCATGGGGATGAACACCTTTTGCTGCTAACAAAGCGGCACTAATTAGGATAGCCAAAATGTTAATACCAATAATCATTCCCGCCACTAAAAGCACGGAACTAACCGGTAAAACCGACTGTAAGATAATCGCCGACAATGCCCCCACTGTCATCATTAATACTACTAAAGGAAATCCCACTACTAATAAACAGACAGTGAGGACGAAACTCCAGAGAAGAAAGCTTTTTAGCATTGCTAAAGAAACGTGGCCCCAGTTATTTCTTGCGGTTAATTGCATCTTCCTGACCTCTTACAAACTTGGTGGTCTAACTTTTCTGCACGTCGGCTCAAAGTTGATGAGAACCAGTATAGGGAAAACACCGAAGAAGATGAGCTATTCGCAATATAAATTTACAATCATCGCTGATCATCTATGTTATATGTATCGAACTATTACAAAAATCGCCAAGAGGTATCGAAAACTTTACAATCGGTTTCCCTTGATCCCCAATCTAGTTTCCTACTGAAATCCTTGATCCCCGTCGATAATCCTTTCTTGTCTCCCTGTCCTCAGATTTTTCCGCGTCTCCTTGTAACAAATATTTACAAGTACCTCTAGAATTCTCAGAAAATAAGTGGACGACAGTAACCAGTAATCAGTCACCAGCAATCAGTAAACTGAAAACTCGCATTTGTCACAGAATTGACATCTGGCTGTTATAGTCCTGACAAATGAGAGTTATATGCTAAAGTTAATCCAGCAAAGGAATAAATTATTTCCCCTAGCCCAGCTTTCCTCAAGCTTCCCACACAGGGCCTAGGGGAAGTTTATTTTTCTGCCATGGAGGAAAACCGCTACCCGGCCCGAAAAGAAAATTTTTCTAGAACTTGACAAGCCTTGACAGCAGGGAAGACAGTCAGGCAGACTAACCTCAAAAGGTTTTTGGGGCGAAAATATAGTTTCTTGCCTTTCTGTCTCCCTAAACACGGTCTTAGCTCTGATGGCGAGCATAATCATCCTGAAAACGGACTATATCATCCTCTCCTAAATATTCCCCATTCTGCACTTCGATTAATACCAATTTGATCACCCCGGGGTTTTCCAGACGGTGAGCCGTACACTGCGGCACATAAGTGGACTGATTGGCTCCGAGAATTTCTTCGTTATCTCCACAGGTGACTTTTGCCGTTCCCGAAACCACAATCCAGTGTTCACTGCGATGGTAGTGCATCTGTAAACTGAGACGATGACCCGGATTCACTTCAATTCGCTTGATTTTATAACCAAGACCTTCTTCTAGAGTGGTGAAAGAACCCCAAGGTCTAAATTCTGTTGCTGCCGATTCTACGGTCGAAATAAGCTGAAATGGTGCCACATCTTGAGATGCGATCATTATATTATGTCTCCATTGCTAGGTCTGATCTTAGTCCAAGATAGCAGCAAAAACCCTAGATGGCATCTAAATCAGTGATCAGTAAACAGTAAACTGAAAACTCACATCTGATCACTGATCACTAATTCACTCTTCGTCGGTGTTGAGAATACGGGGAACCCGGAAATAATCCCCTTCTGGAGCCGGCGATTCCTGCACTAAGACCTCGTGATCGGGATAAAGTCTATTACCATCGGCGCGAGTGATATTTTGAATTTCGATCGCTCGCGTGGTGGGTGGCACATTTTCCGTGTCTAATTCGCTTAACTGCTCGAAATAATCCAGTATCCCGCTTAATTGCAGCGCAAATTGTTCTTCTTCGCTGCTATTAATCTCTAAACGGGCTAAATGGGCGATTTTTTCAACTGTAGCTCGATCGATCATGGGAGAAATGGGGTTAGGGGTGTGGGGTGTGGGGTGTGGGGTGTGACCCCCCAACCCCCCCCGACATCGGGGGGGTGTGGGGTGTGGGGTGTAGGGAGAAATGGGGTTAGGGGTGTGGGGTGTGGGGTGTGGGGAGAATAAAAAAAAATAATCTGCTGCCTCCTGTCTCCTAACTCCTGACTCCTAACTCCTGACTCCTGTCTCCTGTCTCCTCAATTTAGAAGAAAACATCAATTTCCGATCGCCCGGTGATTTTCAGCCAGTTTTGGGCTTCAATGTAGTTATTGGGGGCTAATCGGATGGCTTGTTTCCAGTATTCTGCCGCTTTGTCGTAGAGTGCTGCTGCTTCGGCCTGTTGACCGTCTTCTCTGGCTTTTTCCCCTTGAAAATGGTAAATAACGGCGATATTATTCAAAGCGGAGGGCATCCTGGGATTAAGTTGGATAGCTTCTTCGTAGTATTCTAAGGCCTTCTCATGCTCGCCGTTACTAGCGTGGATAATGCCGATATTGTAGAGGATATAACTGCGATCGTTAGGATCCTCTTCTAATGTTAAAGCTTCATAGTAATTATCGAGGGCCTCGGCATATTCGCCGTCAGCTTGAGCAGACATCCCATCGCGGTAATAAACAAAGGCTTCCTTGGCTTTTTTATTGGCGGGGAGTATCTTTAAAATGATATCCGCCATGACGGTAAAAGATTTATCAATAAAATTATCGTTACGTTGAGTGCGTGGCATAGTTAGGACGGGTAAGCGATCGAAATGACTATTTACTTTTATAGCACTCGCGAGAAACCCTATGGTTGTTTTTCTAATTTTTCTGGCCACGGTTTCGATTTAAGAGGGTGTTTGGTGGCCCACCAGCGAACATTATTTTCAAGCACAGAAATTCCCTCAACATCCCTATTCAGAAGCGATTCGACTGGCAGCCACTCCCCAGCAAGCGGCAACTATGGGGCGCACTAATTTTTATCCCTTGCGTCCCGATTGGGAAAATATCAAAGAGGAAATCATGTATCGAGGTGTATTAAGAAAGTTGACAATTCCTGGCAATATTCGCCAAATTATGCTATGCACAGGCGACAGTTTATTAGTAGAAAATTCGCCGATCGATTATTATTGGGGCTGTGGTGCTGATGGTAGCGGCAAAAACCGTTTAGGCCATATTCTTATGGAAGTGAGGCAGGTTTTCCGGCTGATTGGCTAGGATAGAAACTGGCTATCATTGACAGGAATTAAGAGCATGAGACAGAAGCTGACGAGTTTTCTAGGATTAATCACCCTGGCATCTGTGCTGACAGGGCAACAAGCGATCGCATCTACTGTAACTCTAGAAG
>NZ_JASJFF010000456.1:0-1943 GCF_030065435.1 Microcystis sp. M53603_WE2 | reverse complement strand
TTGACTAAATGTGCTAATCTCTTCTTGAAATTGTATCTCTTCGACCGGATTTAGATTGAGATAAGTATCAATAAATCCAGAAATTAATTCCATTTTCGCAGGATTTAACCTTAAAGTAATTAACAAGCGCAGACATTCCGCTTTAACTTTGGCTCGCTCTTTCTCGGCAATGTTCATCTTAGCCATCAAAGCTGAAGCAACCGGATTTGGCTGATTGAGAAAATCTCGCCAATTTAATCGATTTAACTGCACGACTTGATAGTTAAATTCTAAGACTTTAAAATCGGGAAAATCGACCACATACTGACTAATCGCTGCTCTTTTTGGCTTTGAATAAGAAAAAATTACAATCGGATAAATCGGTAAGACAAATTTCTCATGAAAGCGAGCAAAATAAGTAAACATTCGCCGGTTAAACCCCAGGCGGGAACTTTGCTGCGCCTCCAGATGAATCAGAAAAAAAGATTCTTTTCCGCGAAACCTAACTTGTGCTACTAAGTCGCTTTCATACCTTTCTCCTTCCGTGACATCGGTAAATACTTCTTTGTCTAAAAAAGTAATCGAGTCCCTATCTAAATAATCCATTACTTGAGGAAAAAATAACTCAATAAATTCGACAAAAAAGGTGGAGATTAACTCCTTAAATAAGCGATCATGGTCAATATTATTAGTCATGTAATATCATCTTAACTAATCTGAGCGATGAATGACTACCAGAAAATAATAACTTTTTGATTCTAACAAGTTTAAGGTTACTTGACAAGACTTACAGTAAAAGTGGACATTAAATCAATAAAAGTGGACAAAAGTGGAGCGGGTTAGCTCACTCTTAGGGTGTGTTAGCGTTAGCGTAACGCACCGGATAAGTCTGTATAATACGCTACAAATTTTTCCCAACAGGCGATCATCAGAAATCCAGAAAACGGGTTTCTTGAAGAAACCCGTTTTCTTGATATTGAGGGTAAGCTGGGGGACAAACCAGAATTATTCAGGTTTGATTAACTGATTTAAATAGTCCTGAAAATCTGAGATTGAGTCAAGAGTAATCGCTTGTCTGTGGAGATTTTTCAGAAGAGAAGTGTCTTGAATTTGGCTAATCTCATCAACCAGTTCAGAAGGCACATTCTCAAACCGAATCTCAAGGGCATCAATGACAGATTCTCTCATCCCTTTTTCCATTCCCATTCTTTCAACACTGGTAATATAAGGCATTCTTTTTTCCTCCTCGTACTGATTTAATTCCTGTTGAAACTCCTGTTCTAATTCAGTGGGTAAGCTCATCAACCAATCGATAAACTTAAAGAGGTTGATAATATCCTCTCGTTGATAACCCTGTTCGTACAACCGTTTAGTTAATGTTAGTTTCGCTTCCTTGCGCTTTTTTCGGTTTTGCCGAGTTTCTAAAGCTTGGAGATGCGCCATCACGACTGTAGCAAAAGGATTGCGGCTGGCTGCTAAAGCTGACCACTGCTGCTTAAATTCTAGCAACTTGACGACCGGAAAGCGAAAACTCACTTGACAATCAAATAACTCACGTTCAAATTGATTGGGTCGCCAAGAAGCATTATCATCACCTAAAACTGCCAAACTCGCTACTGAACGCCTGTAACGATCATAAATGCGATAGTAATAGACAAACATCCGTTCAGCAAAGTCAATTTCTCGCTGACCCTGGATTTCTATGTGGATTAAAACCCAGGTCTCTTCTCCCGCAAGACGATAAATTTTCACCAACTTATCGACGAGACGTTTGCCTAACTCAGCATCCCGCACCACTTGTTGAAGTTCTTTGTCGAGAAATTCAAAGCCTTGATTCCAATCAATACCCGCGTGAGCTTGAGGAAAAAAGAAGGAAACAAAGTCTTCAAAGTAGATTTCTAAGACATCTTTCCAAGGAGTATCAAAATCAGTATTTGGGTTATTCATTTCAGTTATCAGTTATC
>NZ_JASJFF010000508.1:0-1388 GCF_030065435.1 Microcystis sp. M53603_WE2 | reverse complement strand
GTTGCCCGAAATTGACCTAAGATGGTCCTTAGGAGCCGATGGCCTCTCCATGCCTCTGATTATCTTAACGGGATTTATCACCACTCTGGCTATCTTAGCGGCTTGGCCGGTGACTTTTAAACCGAAACTATTCTACTTCCTAATGCTGTTGATGTACGGGGGACAGATTGCGGTGTTTGCCGTCCAGGATCTGTTACTGTTCTTCCTCGTCTGGGAATTAGAATTAGTCCCCGTCTATCTGATCCTCTCCATTTGGGGCGGTAAACGCCGTCTCTACGCGGCCACCAAATTTATCCTTTACACCGCCGGAGGCTCTCTATTCATCCTTGTAGCGGCGCTGACGATGGCTTTTTATGGCGATACCGTCTCCTTTGACATGGTGACTATTGCTGGCAAGGATTTCCCCCTGAAACTGCAATTATTCCTCTACGCCGGTTTTCTGATTGCCTACGGGGTAAAACTGCCGATTTTCCCCCTCCATACTTGGCTACCGGATGCCCACGGCGAAGCCACTGCCCCCGCCCATATGTTACTAGCGGGAATTTTGCTTAAAATGGGTGGTTATGCGCTCTTACGGATGAATATGGGGATGTTACCCGATGCTCACGCCGTTTTCGCCCCCGTTTTGGTGATTTTAGGGGTAGTTAATATTATCTACGCCGCCTTAACCTCCTTTGCCCAACGCAATCTTAAGCGCAAAATTGCCTATTCTTCCATCTCTCACATGGGATTTGTGCTGATTGGCATGGCTTCCTTTACCGATATTGGTACAAGCGGGGCGATGTTACAGATGATTTCCCACGGACTGATTGGGGCGAGTTTATTCTTTATGGTCGGTTGTACCTACGATCGCACCCATACCCTGATGTTAGACGAGATGGGCGGTGTCGGCAAGAAAATGAAGAAAGTTTTTGCCATGTGGACCACCTGTTCCCTCGCTTCCCTGGCTTTGCCCGGGATGAGCGGTTTTGTGGCGGAATTAATGGTATTTATCGGTTTTGCCACCAGTGATGCCTATAGTCCCACTTTCCGCGTTATTATCGTCTTTTTAGCGGCTATCGGTGTCATTCTCACCCCGATTTATCTCTTGTCCATGTTGCGAGAAATTCTCTACGGACCGGAAAATAAGGAATTAGAAGAACACCATGCCCTAGTGGATGCGGAACCCCGGGAAGTCTTTATTATCGCCTCTCTATTAGTGCCAATTATCGGCATTGGACTCTATCCCAAAGTGGCGACGACGATTTACGATGCTACCACCAATAAATTAACCGCCCTAGCGCGTAATTCCGTCCCCAGTTTAGTGCAACAGGCTAAAGTGAAAACCCCTAGTTTCTCCCTTTATTCCCTAAAAGCACCCGAAATTTAAATGTAGGGTGGGTTAGGCG
>NZ_JASJFF010000023.1:0-2795 GCF_030065435.1 Microcystis sp. M53603_WE2 | reverse complement strand
TGGCGGTGCGCGGGCATGGCTAAAGGAAAATTCGCCCCTCGGTCAATACGTCCTCATGGAATACCACGAATTCAGCGTCCTTTTTACCCTACCCCTAGGCGTGGCCTGCACTTGGATTCTCTGGAAATACGGCGACTCAATTTTGGACAAAGCTAACCGACCGGTGTTAACAGCCACTTGCATTGCTCTGATGGCAATGATGTTTTTTGCTATGGGTGGTCTCGTTAGCGGCCTCGGTGTCGCCAAAATTCAGGCTCTGTAAACCCTTATTTGCTGATTCAACTCAAAAATGACTAAAATTCAACTTTCGCTCGTTCTAGCCACTGTTTTCGGCTTACATACTGTGTCTCCTGCCCTAGCGGGTTCGATGTATAAAATCACCGACTTGGGTACACTCAGCCCCGATGGTACGGATACGAGGGCAGCCAGCATTAACAACCAAGGTCAAATCGTCGGTCGTTCCCGCACTGCCGGTAATACCGCTTCTAGTGGCTATATCTGGGAAAACGGTACGATAACGGCTTTACCCCTTACTGGCCCAGTTAATGGCGGCACCCCCGTCACTCTCCCCGGTCGCGGTGGTTTATCTCGTTCTATTAATGACGCAGGGATGATTGTCGGTGCGGGAGATGAAACCGCCGGACCCACAGACCGGGCGTTATTGTGGACTCCTAACGGTTCCGGGGGTTACGACCTCAACATTTATAACTTTGGTGGCCTGGAAAGTTATTTTATCGACATCAACAACAGCAATCAGATTGCTGGTTATCATATCTTTGAAACCAATCGAAGAAACGCTATTTTCTGGGAAGATGGTACGCGCATCAACTTACCTAGTCTTGACGGCGATCAAAATTTTGGTTTAGCCATTAATGACAATACCGAAATCGTTGGTTATGTAGACTCCGATGGTGTAGTGGACGGAACTAATGTCTACAGTGCTGCTTTTTGGGAGCAGGATGCCAATGGTAATTTTGTCCTGACTAATCTAGGAATTCCCAACGGATTCGCCCAAAGTTTTGCCCGAGATCTTAACGAAAATGGCTTAGTTATTGGTCAAGCGACTAATGGTTCAGGAGCCACTTTAACCTCTAGTGGATTCCTCTGGGATAACGGCAATTTGATTAATTTAGGCAGTCTTGGTGGTACGCGAGGCGATGCTTTAAGTATTAACGAATCTGGTCAAATTGTTGGCTTTTCTAATCTTGCTAGTGAAGTTGCCCATGGGACTCTTTGGCAAGAAGGCCAGTTATTTGATTTAAATAATTTAGTCATTAATGGTACGGGTTGGGTTTTAAATCAAGCCACGGGCATTAATGGGCGTGGCCAAATTATTGGTTTTGGCACTTTTACTAATGAATTGGGAGAAACGGAAACCCGCGCTTTTCTCCTAGAATCTGTACCCGAACCTAGCACCATTATGGGACTTTTAGCGGTGGGAATTTTGGGTTTTACACAGTTACGAACTCTTAAAAAATAGGAGCAACTCTCATGACACAACCCTATGTTGATAGCCCTTGGTACGGTAAAATCTGGGCTTTTGTACAACAATTTCCCCAAGGTTTAGCCCAAGGTGCCAAACGTTCTCCCGCTACTTCTGGCCCTGCAGCTGCGGCAATTATTAGCGCCGCAATCGGTTGTTGTTTAATGATGGTTTCTCACCATTTTTCCGATGCAGACCAGACAAAAACCGTAGAAACTCTGCTCTGGAATTTAGGGTCTTGGATTCCTGGCAGTAAAAATCCTAGCAAAATGTGGGGTAATATTGGCAGTTATACCGGCAAAGAAACTATGTTATTAATTGGCTGGTTAATCAGTTGGCCTATACTCCATTATCTCTGGAAAGATCGCAAGATTAAGGCTAAAACAATTCTCTTTTGGTTTTTCGCCCTCATTATTGCCGCCACCGCTATGTCATGGCATCCTATCTTTCCTTATTTACCCTTAACTTAAACTTATGGAGGTAACAAAATGGATGTTCAAATTAGAAAACTTTCCTCTCGTAAAATGCACAATATCGTCTGGATTTTAGTGGGAGTTTTTGGTTTATTTGCTATTACTTTTCCTCTGTCTATGTGGCGAGTCAGCAATATGGAAAAGTTTCAAGGTTCTCATGTTAAATCTTTACCAGTGGAAGGAGAAGTGAATTGCAAATCTTCACGGATTACAACTAAATAAGGGGCTGGCTTAATACTAAGCAAGACAGTTTCAGCTAAGAAGGAAAAAATGTCATATCCTGTGGAGGCAAAACATCAAATAGTTGTTGAAAAGGAGAGACAATTTCTGAATTTTTGGCTGAGACTAAAACCCCCTTTTCAGAGATTTTATCTACTCCAAGTAATCTGGTTAAGCTGTACTAAATTTAAACTGAGTATTGGAAATTTGGCTCTTCTGGTTTCTGTGTGGAAACGAGGTCTATACTGATAGTTTCTTCCGCGGCTCGACTGAGCTTCGCTGAACGTAAAAATAGCCCTAAAAGTCTTGCCCGATAAGCATTTCACGATTCCATAAGCAAAAATTATCACACAAAGAATAAGAGAGCCATTCTCGTACTATAATTGATAGTAGGCTTTCCCCTAGAGATTATGATCGCAGTTCCCAACTACATCAGTCCCCAAGAATATCTCGCTATCGAGCGCCAGAGTCAGATCCGTCATGAATACCGACGTGGTTTGGTTTATGCGATGGCCGGCGGTACGGATAATCACGAGCGCATCGCCTTCAATTTTCTCAAAGTCATTGACGAACATTTCGGCGACTCTACAGACTGTCGGTTTTACTCGGGTAATGTCAAG
>NZ_JASJFF010000020.1:0-2445 GCF_030065435.1 Microcystis sp. M53603_WE2 | reverse complement strand
TACCAAGCGATGTACCACAAGAAGGATAATGCAAGGTTTTTGAAAGTCCCAATCCTATTTTCTTGCACTAACATCGGACTTTAACAGGTCAAAAGCCTTATTTTAAAAGGGTTTTACCATTATTCAGCAAGCCCTAAATAAGAATCATAACTTCTGTTTAGACTAATTTGCAGCCCAAATTGGCACAGCTAGGGATAAAAGACTGAGAAAGAGATAAAAAGCAGGATGAAGGATTAAGATGCGGTCTTTTTCGATTTAGGCGGGGCAGAATAGCGTTTTTTGACCGTAGGATAAGGGATTTTTGGAGTCCGTTTTTTGCCTTTAGGCCAGCCCTGGGATTTTCCTCGGGTTTTGGGGAAACAGGCGGGTGTACCAATCACCGCTAAAATTGCCCCAAAACCCTGAGCGACCCTTCCAGGAGTTAGAGAGTTTTGTGGAAGAGGCTTCTGCCAAGGTAAAGGATTATCTTGTACTATCTCACGAGCCAGCCATAACTACCAAGTCAGTAGAGGCATCAAATCGCGACCAGATTGCCCTTGTTCGGGATTTGAAAGTTTGGGTAAAGTCCAGTGTAATCTTTGCGAGTGCGAAGCGATTCGAGTGATCGATGTTAATGGGACTTAGGCGTTTTCGGTCAGCAAAAAAGGCTCAAACCATTACGGGACAAAGGGTTAACCTCGATTTATGATTTTCCTTGATATATCTGGGTTTCAGCGATTTTGGGCTTCTCGAAGTAAATCCCAAGCGGGGATTGGAGTTGAGGCTTTTATCGATTTGTTTTTTGTCTAAGTCCCATTATGTGGACTTCGGTGGAATTATAGAGGAAGAAGGCACATTCTGTGGCTATACCATTCCGACCCGTCTGCGGATTGGATGGTACTTTGGCACTGAGCGGTTTGAGTCAGAGGGTGAGTTTTTCCGAGTCACGATTGATGATGCAATCTATCGGTAGAACGATCGGACATCAATAAAGAAATTACAGCCAACTTTGTAGAATGAAGTACAGCCAAAGTAAGGAGGGACTACGGGTGTGTGGCAAGTGATATGGAATACTGTGCTATCGGAATTCTCCGAGATCACCGATGTGGCTCAAATTATCCGCATCATTTTACGTTTCTTGCTTGCGGCGATCCTTGGTGGTCTACTGGGGTACGATCGGGAGATCAAGGGCAAGGCGGCAGGGTTGCGAACGCATATGCTGGTTTCTTTCGGGGCAGCACTCTTCGTCCTCATTCCTCAACAATCTGGGGCATCGATCGCAGATTTAACTCGTGTGTTGCAGGGCTTGATCGCTGGGGTGGGATTCCTTGGGGCCGGATCGATCATTATAGGAAGGCACCAAGAGGAGGCTAAGGGGATGACCACGGCGGCGGGCATATGGCTAACGGCGGCCATCGGCGTAGCGGCAGGGATGGGGCGAGAAGCGACGGCCATTCTCAGCACTCTCTTAGCCTTGGGAATCTTATCCTTAATTCCCAAGGTCGAACGGTTGTTTGAACGCCGTGGAAGGAGGAGTTAAACGGGGTCGGAGTATTCGGGCGGATAGGGGTTGAAGATGTACAAGTAGTTCATACCCGCGTTAAACTGCATATCTTGCCCCATGCCGTTGGAGCCCAAAGATGATCAAAATTTCCGTTGATTCACAGGTGTCGTTTTCTCGACCCTTGGTTTATGTCACCTATCGGGACAAGCTGATGGAGTTGGGGCCGTATCTGCCCAATGTGCGATCGCTGCAACTCAAGTCTCGCCAGGAAGCGGAGCGACAGGTGCGACTAGTGCTGGAGTGGCATGGGGGTGGGGACATCCCAGCCGCTGCTCGGGCACTTTTGAGTGAAGAACTGTTCACTTGGACGGAATACGATATCTGGGACAACAATGAGTTTACTGTAGACTGGCAAATTGAAACCCATGCCTACCGAGAGGCGGTGTTTTGCGCTGGCAAGAACCGCTTTCTGGATCGAGGCAATTGCACATTGGTGGAAAGCCGAGTCGAAGTGAGGATTGACCTCAGCGCAGTTCACAGTGTGCCCCCCTTCTTGCTCAGTCGCTTAGTTCACCTAGTCGAAGAGCTTCTGGCCAAAAAGATTGAACCGAATCTGGTGCAGATGGGACAGAGTGTGCAGAAGTATCTGGAGCAAACGCAGAAAACCCAGTAACGCCAGGAAAGGGATAGACTATGGGGTAGCGATCTGGAAGTAGTGGTGAGTCGAATTGCTTATTTAGGGTTTGCTGAAAAAGTTTGTTGGTGGGGTTAGGAGTCGGTCGTCGGTCGTCAGTAGCCGGTCGTTTCAGGCTTTGTTGCCCTCTTTTTTTTTGTACCGGTTTATGTACTACAAGAAGGATAATGCAAGGTTTTTGAATGTCCCAATCCTATTTTCGCAGCATGAACATCGGATTTTAACAGGTCAAAAGCCTTATTTTAAAAGGGTTTTACCATTATTCAGC
>NZ_JASJFF010000483.1:0-1957 GCF_030065435.1 Microcystis sp. M53603_WE2 | reverse complement strand
GACTTTCAAAAACCTTGCATTATCCTTCTTGTGGTACATCGCTTGGTACAAAAAACAAGGGCAACAAAGCCTGAAACGACCGACTCCTGACGACCGGCTACTGACTCCTACCCCCAGGAAAAACTTTTTCAGCAGACCCTATTTATAAATGTCGATTAGCGGGAATCTCTGTGATTATTCAAGAAGAATCCTATACCTCTGTTGCTAATTTTTTAAATTTAGAGCCGCTACCAGTGTATGGAGAAACAACTGAAAGGCCAGTGTTTTCAGGAAAAAGAATTTCGCGAGGATTATATCGCACAGATAAGGGGATTCTGGTTCAATCTGATGTCATGGGTTCCTACAACATTTTGCGAAAAGCATTCCCAAATGCGTTTAACCGCTATGGGATAGAGAGGTGCGTAGTTCACCCAAGGAGAATTAATCTCTCGAAGTAAAAGTGAAAGGAATTTCTGAAATGGAATTCAGTCTGTCTATATTTGACTATACTTTTACTAACTAAGCTAAACGGCGCTTAACCTGCATGATCCAACAGCTATAACCCTTTTGGAGTCTATATCGGTGATCCGAAGTAAAAGCCGTTTAGCTTATCTCCAATGGTTTACTCAAGGATTACTGAGGATACTGACCCGGACTTTTTCCCCATTTTGCAAAGGTTTACTACTATTAACGACGAAACGCTCCCCCGGTTCGAGTCCAGTGATAATTTCTACTTGACCGTCAAGCGCTTGACCGAGACGAACGGGACGTTTTTCCACTTGCGAGTTAGACTCGGAAAGGACGAAAATGGCCGAGGATTCCCCCTGACCGACAATTGCCGTTTCGGGAACAATCACCTGAGGGGCAGAATTATTATTAAACCGTACCCGGGCCAATAATCCCCCTTTGATTAAACCATCCCCATTGGGTAGAGCAATCTCCACGGGAATCCGCCGGGCCGTGCCTTGGCTCAGGGGAAAAATCCTGGTGATGCGACCGGAAAAATTTCTCTCACCGAAAGCATCAAGGCTGACATTAACCTTTTGTCCTAAATTAATCGTTTTTAAATCCAATTCCGATAATAATACTACCACCTTGACCTGTTGAAAATCGCCAATTTTGAGGACTTCATCGCCGATACTGACTAAATCCCCCGGCTCTTTCAGTTTTTCGATCACTATCCCCGTCGCTGGTGATTTAAGAATAGCGTAGGCCTGACGTTGTTGTTCCTGAGCGATGACCGATTTTTGGGCGGCAATTCTGCCGATAATTGCCGCCACCACCTGTTCCTCGACTTTAATTCTCGATCTCGCGCTATTAACGGCTTTTAAAGCCACTGCCGCCGCGGTTTGGGCTGTTTCGCCCTGTTGCAGGGGAATCGCCCCTTCTAGGGCTAATTTTTGCAGGCGCTCGCCATCATTTTTGGCCTGTTGGTATTGTAGTTGTAGGCGCTCCACTTCAATTTCAGCGTTACTGACTTCAATTCTCGCCCGCGCTAATTCCGCTTCTAGGGCCGACAGGGCGGATTTTTCTTGCCGGACAACGGTGGCAAGGAGACGATCATCAACATGAGCGAGGATTTGTCCTAATTGCACCTCATCTCCCACATCGACGACGAGATTAAGTAACTGACCAGTGGCTTGCGATCGCAGGGAAACGACTTTTAAAGGTCGGGTAGTTCCCGTGTAATCAAGATTGCGTCCGATGGTTGCCAGTTTAGCGGTGGTGACGTTGACGGTAGTAGTACGGGCCGCTGGTGGCGGTGGTTGGGTTTCTGTCCTGGGAGAACAACTCGCGCTTAAGGATAAGATAACCAGAGCGGAAAGGATAATCGGAGTCGATCCCATGGCGATAATCTTGGTAGAAAGCTGCTTTTGAGTCGATGGTCGCTTATTCTTCGTCCCAAGCTTCTACCGCTACCACTTCGCTGAGAGGATCTTGCATGGAGAAACCGAAATCGAGCAACTCCTGCTTCCAG
>NZ_JASJFF010000536.1:0-2495 GCF_030065435.1 Microcystis sp. M53603_WE2 | reverse complement strand
TTCCACGAAAACCCGGATAGGAATGGGAGTCAGACGGGTGACAGCTTGATAGATTAACCCCGGTTTAGCGATTAAACCCAAGGGAACATCAGCCTTGGCGATCAAAGGATGCCAAGAGACATCGGCCACATTGATTAATTTTTGCCAGAGGACATCGACGGGGGCGGTACTGACCACCCGATAGGTTTTGTAGAGTGAAAACTTACAGAATAGTCTGCCTTTGGCCGCTACAATCCTTAAGGAAAAATTGAGAATCACCGATTGCCCCCCGCAAAAATAATCCAGGTAATCTTCTATTCTAGAAATTGACATCCTCACCGCCGTAAACGGACGGTAATTCCTCACCACGCCACCTTTTTAGGATGGTCGCATCAATAGGGTTGACGCAGAGAGCGAAAAACACTTAATTGCTTAAGTCTGACACTTTCTCCACGTCCATTTAAAGTCTCCGAATGCCCGACGGCGACTGATTTAATTTTGGTTTATACATACCGACCTGCGGTACGTTTTGCCTCTAGCATGGAGTTCCCATCGTCCGTCAGCTTCCCCTCACTCATCGTTGACCCTGAGCGAAGCCGAAGGGTCAACCCGTTGCAGGAATTTCAACCTAGTATATTTATTCGGTCGTATCTATGATAGGGCGGGTTTTTTAGACCACTCAGATTTTAACACAAAGCCGTCCTAAAACGACGGGGTTTTCAACCCAAATTTTCGATAATCCCCGCCTTAAGCCCACGGGTATTCTCGATCTAACAACTGCTGGTTCAGGTTTCCCCTTAATAACCGAGTAGGCAAGTAGGCTTGTGTTACCCGAATTTTACGGCAAGTTTAATCGTCTTTGGCTTTTAAGGCTTACCTCATAATAATATCACAAAAAATTAGGAACTGTCATCAATTAGATCTAGAACCTTGATTCTGAAGGTATTTCAGGATATTCATTAGTCAAGGGAATAAAATTCTTGTCTAGATTACTTTTCAAGACTTAAACAATGACAAGCCCAGATGCAGTCCTTTTCCCTTACCTCCTTTGTCAATAAAAGACTAATAATGACAACATTAGCTATAAACTAAGTGAAGTTTTATAATACTTCTTAATTTACCAGAGCCCTAGAGCAGCCTGAAGAGGAACCCACCAATCCTACGTTGAGTCTAGAAACTTGAAAAGGCAGGACTGGCTAGGTTTAAAACCAAAGGCTTATTGTTGTATTTTCAGATAGTCCTCTAGTTTAGCCAGGAAAAGGGACTAGAGGGTTTTTACTCTAGCCCTAGGCTTAAGTGGGTTGTAATTAACCTAGAGATTTATTTGCCAAAAACGTAGATAGACAACTCTTGACGAAATTGACGCAAATCGTCTTTTAGCTGTTTCGCTTCCGCTAAACGTCGTTCTTGAAATTGACTCAAATCATCCTTCACCTGTTTAGCTCGATCTAGATGAAGTTGGCGTAAGTCGTCCTCTAGCTGTTTCGCTGCCGCTAAACGCTGTTCTTGGAATTGACTTAAATCCTCTTTCAGCTGTTTAGCTCGATCTAGATGCTGTTGACGTAAGTCGTTTGCCAACTGTTTCGCTTCAGCTAAACGTTGTTCTTGGAATTGACTTAAATCGTCCTTTAGCTGTTTGGCTCGATCTAGACGCTGTTGCCGTAAGTCGTTGTCTAGCTGTTTCGCTGCCGCTAAACGTTGTTCTTGAAATTGACGTAAATCCTCTTTTTGCTTTTCCGCTTGAGCTAAACGCTGTTTTTGGGTAGCTGTTAAAAACACGCGGCTGTCTTGTTGAACTTTTTGGAAAGATTCGCGCAAAGCAGTTGCTTGTTCTTGCGCTTGTTGTTGTCTTTTAGTTTTGACATCCAACAGAAAAGTTTGGACTTCTCGCGAGAGTTCAGCTACTTCTTCAGCAATCGATAAACGCTCCTGGCGGAACTTTTCCATGAGAGCAGGCATGGGGTTGTCCTCAACTACTAAATACTATGGAATGGACTAGACCCAATCACCCGTTGAAAAAAACATTCACGGGGAGTGGGGGGAGAGACAGTAGATTCCGACTTTTCTTATTATCCAAAAGTTGAGATGGTGAATTGCCCCAGACCAAGGGGCACGGCTTCCTACCCAAAGAATTGCTTTCTATTCCGAAAAACAGCGAGCTTTACATTCTGGCGATAGGCGGTAAACCTAGCTACAAGGGACAAAATCACGGTAACAAAAATAATTTGTCTGCGTCTAGCTTTGTTTCCGCTATCCGTTGCCGTGCCAGCCCTATCAATTATAGACTATTGCGCCCCAAGAGAGGGGTAACTAAACTCAATAGGGATTTAAAGAAAAGCCGAGAATCTGGAAAACCCGGTAGGGTTTTAACTCAGCCGATGGGAGAATCTGGGATCAATCCTTAAGCAGGAACCGCTGCAGATTGAGTCAGACCAACGGCTTCAGCATATTTGAGGTAGGTTTCAACCGAAGCGATAACTACACGAGCTTCAATCGCTAATAATTCGATTCCCACC
>NZ_JASJFF010000671.1:0-3919 GCF_030065435.1 Microcystis sp. M53603_WE2 | reverse complement strand
TAGGAAAGCATGGGGATGAAGGTATGATAGCGAGATATGTAAAAGAACAAGATAAAGAATACCTGCAGCTACACCAAAATCTACAATTGAGTCTATTTTGATTCTGATACCCCGTCCGCTTGCGGCGGGGTAGTTCATTTTATTTTTCCATCAGTATAGCGCAAAATACGTCTGATAGCATTTACAATGAGGCATATATAATCTGTGCTGATTCTAAAATGTTTTTACATCTTAGCCAGTTATCACTCCGTTTGAGTGCTGCTTTCACAATTAAATCTACTTTTCGGTTGAAAATTGCTTGCAGTTCATCTCGCATTTGTAGGGTTTCGGTTAAACCTCGTTTAGCAGTTGGGAAAAAGGTAATTAAAATATCAATATCGCTATCTGAACGGAAATCTTCGCGTAAAACTGAACCAAATAATGCCAACTCGGTGACTTGCCACTTTTGACAAAATCCTTTAATTTGTTCCATTGGTAGATTTATTTTTGTGTTCATCAGATTAGGTTTACTCCCAAGCTTTCTAGTTGTTGGTTTATCCAAGCGGTTGCCGTTTCTTCGTCGGTTTCTATTGCTTTTTCTACTCCTATTTTAGCAATTTCTAAGAGTTGTTTGGATTTTGCTTTAATATCAAAGCTATCTTGTACTTTTTTGCTGATTTCTCCTTGAAGATTATAATCTAATATAGGAATTCTAAGGTCAGATACTTCATTCAAGTTTAGATTGGTTTGCAAACCCTGACGAGCATACTTGGAAACGTATATTTTGCCTATTTCAGAGTTAAAAAAGACAATTAAATAGAGTCTTTTAACTTGAGCTTCGTCAAACCTTAAAATAGAAACAGCTTGATTAATATTGGCTTCAAAATCATGATCAAAAATAGCACATCTTCCTACCGTACCAGCGATTGAAAAAAGTACATCATTTTTCTTGACTTTTGTTTTTTTCAAGGTGAGATCATGAACATATCTTTTAATAAAAATAAAGTTATTTGTGTCAACTTCTCCATCTTTGAGATCAACTGCTCTTATAAAAGGAATGCCATCATCTTCATCTGTATAATCATCACCACCCGCTTTAGGAGTTGCACCACTAGAAACAGGGTAATTAATTAAATCACGAATTTTTATCAATTTGAAATCCTTAAAATAATTATCAATTTCATCATATTTCGGTTGATAATACTCAGCATCCAAGCGTCCAGAAGACAAAAAAGACTCAGAAAAACTTTTAACTGCGATGCTTTCTTCGGTGGGTTGCCAATCTTTTAAACCAAGTTCTGTTAATAGTAAATCTTCAGCTTGTTGGTAGATTATTTTACTTTTTTTCACTTCTATAGATGATTGATTGACTAACCGTTCTATTATTTTCTGAAAGTAATCAGACAGAACG
The DNA here is from genome assembly GCF_030065435.1 of Microcystis sp. M53603_WE2. Lineage (NCBI taxonomy): Bacteria > Bacillati > Cyanobacteriota > Cyanophyceae > Chroococcales > Microcystaceae > Microcystis > Microcystis sp. M53603_WE2. Next base: position 2,529 of record NZ_JASJFF010000671.1, on the reverse strand, counting down.
GGAAAAAGAATATTTTTTAAGTAGTAAGGTGCTACTTCAGGCTGTACGCCTCCATACATCCCCTTGTTAATTTGCTCTTTTCCATAAATAGTATTTAGAAAAACTGCTAGAAATGACTGGTTAATTATTTTGTTTCTTAAGATCAAAACGTGAGATGATGCAATCGCTTGTATTTCCTCATTAAAAATTAAAGTATCTCCAAAATTTGCACCAGTTCTTGTGATCAGAATATCATTTTTTTTTATTTCATTCTTAGATAATTTTTCCGCATCTTCTAGAGATATATATACCTGATTCGATAAATCGACTCTTAACGGACGTAAGTTTTGAGTTCTAAAAAACAAGACTCCTGATAAATCATCTTCTACATACTCTCGCTTAATTTCTGTTGGATGAATAATTATAGGTTGTGTTTCACTCAGTCTCATAGATTGGGGTAATTCATTAATTTTGTCCTCAATCTGAAAGTATTTTCTTTTAAAAAACTCACTATCAAATCGAAAATTAATATTATGCTCAAGTACCTGAATAAATGAAATTTCTGTTGCTTCCAACCTATCCATTAACTGCTGATATTTAACCGCATCAAAAGCTCCCCCCCTGTCCCCCTTATTAAGGGGGGTGGCGTTAGCCGGGGGGATCTCAAAAAAACTTAAATTCTCCTTTTTAGCAAACTCAATAAAAGCCTCAGCGATACCATCTTCCGTTAATCCATCATGATTAAAAAGATCATGATCCACAATCCAATGATTATGTTTATCTAAGAGAAAATCCCCCGAATCATCAGACCCTTTAACATAAACTTTTTCTCCAGAATTATCCTTGCCTGACTTCTGCATCGTCGCAAAAAAGATATTATAATCATCCTGACGAGGACAAAGTGCGCCTATTTTGGGATCATCATTCCATTTTTGCACCAATAACACCGAGGTTTTTGTTCCTGTATGGGGTTTAAAAGTATTACCATGTAATCCCACCACTGCCAAAATTCGACATCTTTCGGCAATAAAATCCCGAATATTCTTATCAGAAGAATTATTAAAGCGTCCTTGGGGTAAAACTATCGCCATTCTTCCCCCCGGTTTCAAAAAGTCTAGATTGCGCTCAATAAATAAAATATCGCGTCCTACCTTAGTTTCCCATTTACCGTTAGGCTTTTTTGCTAAGTCATAACGAGCAATCATGCGCGTTTCTTTGATATCACCCGCAAAAGGTGGATTTGCCATCAAAATATCGAATTGAAACTCCCTATAGTCTGGACTTCCCTTTGGACGCAGTTTTTTCAAGCGTCTGAAACCTTCATGATAAACATCATCCCATTCTTCCTGTTGCGTCACCTCATCCCATAATTCATAATCTAGAGTGTTTAAATGTAGTACGTTTGTTTGTCCATCTCCAGCAATCAGATTGAGGGTTCGTGCTACCCTTACCGCTTTTTCATCAAAATCAATAGCAAACACCTTTTCTTCCACATATTCCTTACAACGGGGTGGCTTTTCTTCCAATGAAAATAAATGACTTACTTCTAATCCCTCATCCTCTAGAATCTGCCGCCAAACATGAAAGATTGTATGTACTGGAAACCCCGAGGAACCGGCTGCAGTATCAATCATATATTCATCTTCTTGGGGGTTAAGCATCTTCACACACATATCAATCACATAACGAGGGGTGAAAAACTGTCCTTTTTCCCCTTTACTGCTTTGATTGATTAAATACTCAAATGCTTCATCAATTACATCCAAATTGGAGTTAAATAGCTTCACATTTTCTAAGGATGACACACAAACCGATAAGTGAGAAGGTGTGAGACTAATCTTGGCATCCTCACTAAATACCCCTGGCCATTTTTTCTTAGCTTTGTCAAAAAGATCCTGAATTTTTGTTTTTAATGCGCTTTCTGTTTGTCCTGTATTACGAAACTCCAGAGAACGAGTAGAACGTCGATTCCCCTGTCCAGAATACCATTCATCATAGAGCTTGGCAAAAATCAGTTTAAATAATTCCTCAAAGACATCTACCCCCGCATTTGCTAATACCTCATCTTCCATTTCTTCGATTAGCGTTTTCAGAGATTTATTTTCTTTGACTAACTTATCATTGGCGATTAAATCATCTAAAGTGAACTTAATCTGGAGAATATCTGCTAGGGTTTGATTAGAGTTAGGGATATCTGGAATATCTTCAAAATAATTGGGATCTTTGCGTTGATAATAGGAAATCTGATCGCCATTCGTCCAGACAGCCATCGGCGAACCTGTGCCGTTACAATAGGAACGTAGTTGTGCTTTTCCTTCCTTGAGTTTGGGTTTTTTTACCTCTACCAAAATATAAACTGTGTTCAGGCGATCTTTGTCCATCACCGCAATATCTGCTCGTTTTACCTCTCTGCCAAAATTCACCCCATACTCCACCTGAATGCGACTGAGAGGATAATGTAAGCGATCGCTTAAAACCCTTAAATATAATTGTCTAATCGCTTCTTCTGGGGTAAGTTTAATCTCTTTTTTCCGTACTAAGCAAATTGTA
>NZ_JASJFF010000439.1:0-2977 GCF_030065435.1 Microcystis sp. M53603_WE2 | reverse complement strand
TATTTCTTGTCGGTTTATTTTGTCCACTTGGCACAGTAATCAGTTTAGAAGCAATCCTTTAATTAAAAAAAATTGGAGTGCTGATCAGTTTTATATCTATACTAAACAGCATTTTTATCATGTTGGTTCCACAGAAAAATTACGTCATCCGATCACCGAAGCGATCATTACTAACTTTAACATTCCCTTGTTGCCAGAGCGAGGAACTGATTTGCAACAACTGTCATTAAGCTGTTCGTAATTTAAATTGCTTGTTGAGACGAGGCAAGAGGCAAGAGGCAAGAGGCAAGAGGCAACAGTAAAGGGATTGGGGGAGATTCGGCTAATCTTAAGAATAAGCGCTTTAAATGCGTCTTAGCTTATCCCCATCGACAGCAGAAAATAAGGGAGTGAGAACAGTCTAGAAGATGCCTAGTTGCTAATTCTCACTCCTTACTATTTATCCTTGGCTTTGGCGTAGATGGTCATTAATTTGGCGTTTACGCTTTTCTTCGGGGGCAGTGCTAGTAATTTCGCCAAAATCTTGACTACTCATGGAAAGATGGGACATTATCTTTCTTTTGCGCTCTTTAGCAGTTAATTCCGGTGAAGGAGTTACTGGAGGCGGCGCTGCCACGGGTTCCGCTGCCACCGGAGGAGTTTCCACAATTGGCAGCGGTTTTTTGGGAATATAGTCAGCACCAGTGGTACTTCTGGAGAGATGATCGAGAATGCGCCGTTTGCGATCGTCAGTAGCCATAAAAATCTTTGCCAATCTAGTTTAAAGTTTTGTAACTATCACCTATTGTCAAACATCCCTATCCCCTTGAGAAGTCAAGGGAGACTTTATCTTGAGGGATTGAAGACATATAAAACCTGCGATCGCATCTATCTGGTCGTGGAAGTGGAGGTCTTCTCGCCCAAGGTGATAAGATAAAAAACTAAGTCTTTGAAAATATGACAAAGGATTTATCTATCATGACACCCTCTTTAGCTAACTTTCTCTGGAGCCTTGTTTTAGGTGCGGCTATCGTCCTGATCCCTGCTACTATCGGTTTGATTTTCATCAGTCAATACGACAAGATCAAACGGACTTAATTTAAAATCCTAAAATGCCTAGACCGATTCCGTCTGGGCATTTTAGCTAATTTTGGAACTGGCAAGAGCGATCGCACCGACTACCCGATACCCCTCTGTTTGTAAAACCTGCACAGCCTCCTCAATCGTGGTTCCCGTGGTATAAATATCATCAATTAAGAGAATCGGCACTGATTTCGGTAAATTTTTCCCCAGTTGAAAAGCCGCTTGCATCGTCTTTTTTCTTTCCTCGGCTGCCAGACTAAATAAAGCTGCCGTGTTCTTAATCCGAATTAATCCGCGACTAGCCAGAGGATAACCGGTTAAACGACAAAAACCCTCGCCAATGACTTCTGCTTGATTAAAACCCCTTTCCCTTAATCTTTCTGGGTGGAGAGGGATAGGAATCACCGTCAAACGTTTATCGGTGAGGGGAGGACGCAGCAGCCAAGTTTCCCCCATGCAACTGCCTAGCAAAGAGCCGAGAGCGGGATGGCGATCATATTTCATTTTAGCGATCGCCTGTTTTAATTTACCTTCGTAGCGTCCCCAGATAAACAGGGGAATAGAACCATGCCAGAGAAAAAGCGGGTTATTCTGACGATAGGCCTGTAATTGTCGCCCACAATCACGGCAAAGCTCTCGATCGCTCTGCCGTTGACAAAGAGGACAGGGAGACTTAAGAAATAAAGCGAGAAAAGGTTCGAGCATGGGAAGTCAAAGTTTTAGCTAGATCCTGATTTCCATCGTCAAAAACGGTCAAATAACGGGGATTACTCCGCTCGATCGAAAGACTGATTCCTTGCGCTCCTTCGGACTCTAGATCTTGGAGATAACCCCCCTGATGCTGTTGTGCTTCCTCAAAAGAGGCAAAGGGACCAAAATAGTAGGTACAGTGGGGATAAAGGGAGGTAATTTTCAGCCACCAAGGTGTATTATCGTCAGAAATTTTATTTGTCTGCAAGAAAGATAAAATCATGTTCTGGTATTGATAGGGTACAGGGATTGCAGGAATCAAGGATAGGTTTTGAGGAACTTTGCCCCCATAATTCCGATTTGCTGGCCAAAAAATCGAGCTTTTGGCCAAAGAGAGTCTTTTTATCGTATTAGATTAACAAGGGGAGCGGTCGCCAAATCAAAAGAGATTCTAAAAATTCCCCTCAGCCAAGGGGAAGCGGATCGAGATAGGATATTGACGCTCCCATGGCACTAAGCGCTTGGGGATTCCCTGTTCATCCAGTTACCTTATCTACTAAGCTTTCACCTAATAGACAGTGGGTAGTCTGTCCGAGGGCTTGAATTTCTGTCCGCCCGACAGTATTTGCCCGTGCGAGAATGTTTATAGCGGCGTTTTCGTCTCTATCCAAGACACACCCACAAGAACAAACATGAGTTCTTACAGATAATGTTTTCTTGACGATATTACCACAACTAGAACATTGTTGGCTAGTGTATTGTGGGTTCACCGCTACCACAAACTTCCCGTGTATTTTCCCAAAGTAGTCTAACCAATCGGTGAACATTGACCAACTCGCATCTGAAATAGATTTAGCAAGCTTAGGATTTTTCACCATATTAGATACCTTCAAGTCCTCATAGACTACCAAATCGTTAGATTGGATTAACGCTTTTGCTGTCTTGACGGCAAAATCTTTACGCTGTCTAGAAACTTTTAGATGAAGGCGAGCTACTTTAGATTTCTGTTTTAATCTTTTTTGGCTTCCCTTTTTCTTCTTTGAGAGTTTACGTTGAGCCTTTTTTAGTCTTTTTTCCGACTTACGAAGAAACCGTGGGTTATCAATTTTGGCTCTTCGGGAATTGTTATGCAAATAATTAACTTAAAATAAAATTCGATGAGAGCGCCTACGCTCAAAAGTAGCTGAAATCCATATAGGGAAGGACTTAAGGCATCAACAGGTTA
>NZ_JASJFF010000139.1:0-3882 GCF_030065435.1 Microcystis sp. M53603_WE2 | reverse complement strand
CTTGCTTTTCGTACCAAGCTTGTGTTCGTTCGTGGAGAGCTTTATTGTAAACCAATCTTACACATCCCAAAGTGCGCCGCAATAGCGACTCTTGTTCTGGTGTCGGGTAAAATCGGTAAGAATAGGCTTTTTCCATGTCTCATATTTTAGCATATATTTCGTAAACGATGCTCATATTTAACAGCAAAGCCAACCTAAAACGGCGGGGTTTCAGACCCAAAATTTTCGATGATCGGATATTTCTAACTCTAGTCAGGGAATTAATTCCCCGAAAACCCTATTGCTCAAGTGAGTCAGATTGTCTAAACTCTCATGCAGTTAGCATTGTACACTAATCTAGCTTTTGTCTGTGATTACCATCCGCGATCAAGATCACACTTAACCGGTAATATTAGATACACTAACAAGCTTATCCGCCTAAAATAGCAATGCCTACGCCGATTAACAGAATTAATCCGCCATAAATGACTTCTTGGGCTGGTATTTCACCAAAAATGAACACTCCTAACAGACTAGCGGCGATTGGCTCTAATAAAATTACCATGGTTACTATTGTCGGTGCTACCCATCGCAAAGCCCAGTTAAAGCTAGTATGACCGATTAATTGCGGAAAAATCGCCATCATTAACACATAAACATACACGGACAAAGGATAGCTTTTGTTACCTTGACCGAATAAGAAAATAGAAGGTAATAAAGCTAATCCTGCGGTAGTGTAGGCTACAGTTATATAATTCTTAATATTTAAGCCCTTTCTTTGTGCTTCCCGTCCGAGGAGAATATAACCACTGACGAGAATTGCCCCAATTAAAGCCAAGCTATTGCCCAATAAAGGGTTAGGATAAGAACTACTGACATCTCGATCGGCTAAAACAATCAATAATCCCCCCGTTAGAGCCACAAAAATGCCGATAAAGGTTAATTTAGTCGGTTTTTCTCGAAACCACCACCAACCCAACAGGGAAACCCAGAGGGGATTAGTGGTGACTAAAGTGGTAGAAGCGGCGATCGAGGTGTAGGATAGAGAAGTAATCCAAGTAGCAAAATGGAGAGCTAAACAAAATCCTGCCCCCACTGCGTAATAATAGGCTTGAATAGGGACTTTTTGGCGTGATAAGGTCAACCAGTTCGGAATTAGGACAACAGAAGCCAATATCAGACGCGAAGTCGCTAAAAATAAACTAAATGCGATCGTAGCATTACCTACCGCTTCGATCGCTAACCGGATAAAAATTGCCGATGCAGAAACCGACACCACACCGATAGTTAAGATAAAAATAATTTTGGCGTTAGAAGGAGGCAAAATAGGCTACGCTTACGCGATGATCAATGATGTTATTCACCAGTTATTTTAACCGTAGGCAGTAGCCGGTCGTCAGTAGCCGGTCGTCAGGAGATAGGAGATTATTTTATTTATTCTCCCCACACCCCACACCCCACACCCCACACCCTACACCCCACTTCCCCACACCCCATCTGCTATTCACTTAATCTATGGAACTACCAGAATTAAATATAGAGACAATTTGGGCGATTATTAACGATGAAATTGACGACGAAACCGTTAATAAATTGGTCTGGCAAAGTTTAGGCTATCGCTACGATGAAAGTCAGGGAAAATGGGATAATAGTCAAGTAGAGGAAGATTGGCGCTGTGAATATCCTCAACCCCCGGATTTTATTGCCAATCGTCCCCCAACAGTAAAATTAACTCGATCGATCTTGCCAGAAAATAAACAATTATTAAAAGATAAATTGGGGTTTACCGGTTATAAAATTGGCGAATTCAATCCCCGCATGACTCGCCGTGCCACCGCCGCTAATTGGTTGTGCTTTTATGCGTTAAAATAGATCAGGAAAGTTATTTTATCAAGCTTCTAGCATGGTCACTATCCCTGTCAAGTCCTCCTCTCATCCCCTAGCATCCTATATTGATCGTCTCACGGCTGGGGAAGCATTGTTAAAAGATACTCCCCAGAATTTGATCGAGGTAGTGGGTATCCTGAAAAGTTACGGAGTGGTGTTAGATGCTTATTCCAAAAATTTAATTTATATTGCGGAAAATCAGTTTTTGGTTTTTTTCCCCTTCTTTAAATATTTTAATGGTCAAGTATCTTGGCAGAAATTACTACAACACTGGTGGCATAATCGCATTAATTTTGAGTATGCTGAATACTGTATGAAAGCCATGTTTTGGCATGGTGGGGGTGGTTTAGATACTTATGTAGATAGTGCCGCTTTTCGGGAAGTGACAGCCAAGGTTATTCAAGCCAAATTTAGGAATAATCCTCTAGTTTTAATTTTAAATAAAGTCTTTCCTGAATTTTTGCCAGAACAAATGCGGATGATGGCCTACTATAGCGGTTTAGGTCAATTTTGGCGAATTATGGCCGATACTTTTTTAAGTTTATCCGATCTCTACGATGCCAGAAAAATTACCAGTATTCCCGCAGTGGTGGCACACATTAAGAAAAATTTAGTCGATAATGCTAGTCAAGCAATTGTCTATAAAGTAAAAATCAAAGGACAAACCTATGATCTGATCCCCAAATCGGCAGGATTAACCTTTCTTGCAGATACGGCAATCCCCTACGTTGAGGCGGTTTTCTTTCGCGGAACACCTTTCCCCGGTACAATTTCCTATAATGCCCAAGCCTATCAAATTCCCTACGATCAAGGAATGTTTGCCTATGGTGCTTTGTATGCAGATCCTTTACCCATCGGAGGTGCAGGGATTCCTCCCACACTATTAATGCAGGATATGCGTCACTTTTTACCAGATTATCTGCACGACATTTATAAAAAGAGTTTTCGTCAAGAGGAAGATTTATTAGTCCAGATCTGCGAAACTTTTCAAAAGTCGATGTTTTGTGTGACAACGGCAGCCATTCAAGGATTAGCACCTTATCCTTTAACTACCACAGATTTAAAAGAACAAAAAGCCAATCGCATCTATCTAGAAGCATGGATGAATCGCTTTGTTAAGTCGCGATTAGCAGCGGTAAATCAATAATTATTCTGCCGATAAATCGGTAATTTTTGCAGTAAACAAACCCCCTTTACATTTATGTCAGATATTAACGCCCAACTTCAGGATATTTTAGCTCAATTGCAATCTTTAACCGAACGGGTTGCCCTCATCGAAGCGCGGCAGATGTTAGTACCAGACATCGAGCGCTATGGTAAATTACAGCAATTCCTAGCTGAGGGGAACTTTAGGGAGGCAGACGCAGAAACTCTCCGAGTTATCCTCGAAACTGCCGGCAGAACCCGCGATACTTTAACCCCAGAGGATATGATGCGGTTTCCCGTTAATGTGATTCGGGTACTTGATCGCCTTTGGAAAAATTATAGCGGCGATCATTTCGGTTTTAGCAATCAGGTGAAGTTATATTTTGCCGCCGGCGGTAGTATTAACACCCTGCGTACCCAAGACGCGGAAACGATTAGAAAATTTGGGGAATTGGTAGGATGGCGCGACAAAGATGAGTGGCGTATCGATGATTATGATCACTGGGATTTTAGTCTCGCAGCTCCGGAAGGCTGTTTTCCCGCTCTCTGGTGGAAGTCTCCCTACGGGTTAAAAATGGTGACTTTTTGTTTTACTCGCCTGATAGAGTGCGATTTATAGGCGATGAAAGGGAGTATCGGCTATTTTCGACCTTTATTATCCCCCCAATTTGCCCCCACCGGGATAAGAGTGGCTGTAGTAGTGGGGACAATTTTATTGACAATTAACCACGGTTATGCTACGATGCACAGCCTTATAACTGACTTATCTAGGGTCTGCTGAATAAATCTAAAAACCTTGCTGGATAAGACTTTTAGCCTTTTTTGAAATCCAAAAGTACCAGATATGGGAGTGATCAGGGGGAAATTCAG
>NZ_JASJFF010000352.1:0-8146 GCF_030065435.1 Microcystis sp. M53603_WE2 | reverse complement strand
GCTTTTTCAATCAGTCCCAAAATACCGGCGTGACGGGGTTGACTGCTAGTGCCGCCTTCGGTTTGAATAATGTCGGCACCCTGACTAACTAAAGCTTCCGCTAGTCTCACCTGTTCATCGAGGGGCAGCCGATGGGGAACTGTCACAGACAGGGTAATTTCGGGCAGTAGGTCGCGAGTTTGACGGGTGAGGGCTAAAACTTCCGCCGCCTCAAAAATGCGTCCTTGGGCATAAAAACTATCGAAATTACCGATCTCAATTAAATCGGCTCCCGCGTCCACTGCCATCACCAACAATTCTGGCTCGACGGCCGATACACACACGGGTAAATTTGTCAAGGCTTTTACCGTCCGAATTAGGTCAGCATTAGCGGCAATATCGACAAAAGTTGCTCCTCCGGCTGTAGCGGCTTTAACTACTGAGAGAACCTGCGAGCGATCGAAATTATTTAACCCACTAATCACTTTCAGGGCATGACGACGGGCGAAGGCTTGCTGTAAGGTAAAATTGATCATTAATCTACACCTATCTGGAATTCTCAAAAAACATTTTCCCACCTTCTCGCCGATCAGAGGGTGGGATTTGAGAATTCTTAGGGAAATTTTCTTTAATTTAGGTGTTGATTCTCTTGGTTTTTGCGCTTGAGGTTTTGCAGTTGTTGCAGCAGTACCTCGATTTCCGCTTCTAGATGCAGGTATTTCACCTGTTGGTCAGCTTGGTAGGTGGTGCGAATCTGTTTCATGGCGGAGGATTCCTTAGTTAGTACAGTTGTCATAGCGGTATCTATAGAGTGCTGATTATGTTTAATTGTTTCAATTTGTATATACTACCTTAACAATGTCTTAAAGAAAACCTTTTTATGGTAGTTTCTCAACTGGCACAGGATGAAAGAGGGAAAAAATTCTTGCAACCAAGGGGATCGGAGTGCGATATACTCAGTCGCGAACGATATTGGCAAGCATGACCATGGTAGCGGTAGCAATTTTAGCAGCGGGTAAGGGAACCCGAATGAAGTCCAGCCTTCCGAAAGTTTTACATCCCCTCGGCAGTCGCTCGCTAGTGGAACGGGTGCTTAATGTCAGCGAATCCTTACATCCCCAGCGAAAACTGGTGATTATCGGTTATCAAGGGCAACAGGTGCGAAATACTCTACAGCATCTCGATGATATCGAATTTGTTGAACAAAAGGAACAGTTAGGCACTGGCCATGCTATTCAGCAGTTAATCCCCCATTTAGAGGACTTTCAGGGGGATTTGTTGGTCTTAAATGGCGATGTTCCCCTGTTGCGTCCCGAAACCTTGCAAAATCTTCTCCAGATTCATCAAGACCATGGTAACGCTGCCACCCTCTTAACTGCTAACCTCCCAAACCCGAAAGGTTACGGTCGAGTTTTTTGTGATGGCAATAATCTCGTTAAGCAGATTGTGGAAGAAAGAGACTGTACCGATGCCCAACGACAAAACCACCGGATTAATGGAGGTATATACTGCTTTAATTGGTCAAAATTAGCGGCTATACTGCCTAATTTAACCCCCAATAACGATCAAGGTGAATATTACCTCACGGATGTGGTCAATTTTCTCGATCCCGTCATGGCCGTGGATGTGGAGGACTTTTTAGAAATTACCGGCATTAACGATCGCAAACAATTGGCCGCCGCCTATGATATCCTGCAAACTAGAGTCAAAGATGATTGGATGGCCGCTGGAGTCACCATAATTGACCCCGATAGTGTCACCATTGAGGATACTGTCACCCTCAGTGCCGATGTGATTATCGAACCCCAAACCCATCTGCGCGGTGAGACGATAATCGCTTCTGGTTGTCGTATAGGTCCTGGGAGTTTAATCGAAAATAGTCGGATAGGCAGCGATGTAACCGTCTTATTTTCGGTGATTTCTGATAGTCAGGTGGATTCTGGTTGTCGCATCGGTCCCTACGCTCATTTGCGCGGAGAAGCGAAAATTGGGGCTAATTGTCGAGTCGGTAATTTTGTTGAAATTAAAAAAAGTAGCATCGGCAATAAAACCAATATTGCCCATTTATCCTATCTGGGAGATGCCACTTTAGGGGAAAAAGTTAACGTTGGCGCGGGAACAATTACTGCTAATTACGATGGCGTGAAAAAACATCAAACTATGATCGGCAGTGGCACAAAAACTGGGGCAAATAGTGTTTTAGTGGCTCCTTTAAAATTAGGAAAAAATGTCACCGTGGCTGCCGGTTCAACTATCACTAAAAATGTCCCCGATAACGCTTTAGTTATTGCTCGCGAAAGTCAGCGTGTGATCGAAAATTGGGCAGATCAGTTTCAGTAGGTTAATTCCGGGATTTAAGGCAAGAAAACTGTTGCTAAATTCCGAGATTAGAGTCAAGATAAACGGGGAGGGAAAGAAAGAGGGGTTGAGTACCATTCAACCCGCGTTGCTGATTTGAGATATGAATCTTCTTTTGTGGGATTTTTAAAACCTAGACCCAAACTAACTTTTGGATGGGTGCAAGATTGTCATTCATACCTTGATTCAGCAACGCCCTTTTTTTTGCTTCCTCTCAGATTAACCCCTGTCAGTTCGCCGTAACAGACAAGGCAGTCAGTGATTTTTGTCTGTTGCAATTTATTTTAATTTTCCAAAGTCTTAATTGTAACCACCTGCGGCGGTGTAGAATCAGGTGGATAAATAACATCTAATTGTACTTTTAGTTGAGTTCCTGGTTTTAAATCTAGTTTTAATAAAGGATCTAAAACCTGCCCTGTTCTATGCCATAAATGTACATAACGGGTTTGTTGTTTACCTTGATCATCGCTATATTTTAAACGCACTGTACCACGGAAAAAGGGAAAGTCTAATGATGGTTTTCTAAATTTAATTCCTTTTTCAGATAGTCTATCTTCTTTTAATGGAGTTTCTAAAGTGATGCTAACTGTCTGATTTTTATTAGTGTTATTAGTTAAAGGTATGTTGAGTTGATATTCTACCCCATAGTTACCATGTGCTTCGTAAGCAGTATCAGGATACCGCACTAGCATTTTTGCGGTTTGGCTTTGTTCTGTTCCTAACCTTCCACCCCGTAAGTTTGCTATGGGATAAGAAATAATTTTACCTGGTTCGGGAATAGTCAGGGTTTGGGTTTTGGTGTTGTCTGTGAGGTTTGCTTTCCATGTTGCACCTTCGGATATACCTGCGACTCTGCTGTAAATTAATTGACCTCCTTTTGCATCTGGGGGTGTGGGGGTTTTATCTCTTGGTCCTGCAAAGTTACCGTTATTTAATAAGTCTTGCCATTCTTTTAATGGGGGTGCGCGCTCGCTACCATCAGCATTTTTTTTCGCAAACATGGCTAAACTCGCTGCATAAATTTTACCACTGCTATTTAATCGGAAAAAACTGGATCTCCCATTGACAGGTTTTTCTAAATTTCTGACTGGGATAGGATGGTTTAATAACATTTGACTTCCCCCAGCAGCAATGACTATTCTTGCTGGAAATTCTTTTTGACGTACTCCCCGCAAAACATCCGCTACTGCTCTTGCACCTGGTCCAGAAAATGCTTTACCATCGTTATTTTCTATGTAGGGTTGCAAGGTGACAAACGGTGCTTCTGTCATTAAATAACTCGCACCTTGTAAAAGGTTAATAGTGATAGGTTTTTTACTGGGATTATGTAAAATTACTCCTATATATAAGGTTTGTAAATCCTTGGGATTGTGGGTATAATGATGAGCAAATAAATCAAATCTGCCTTGAATGGGAAAGTTTAAATGTGCGGCTGGAACTTTTTTGTTATTAGGTGTAAAAGTAGAAAGTAGAATACCTTCATTTTTGATCCACTCTGGACTGTTGCTATTAAAAACAGGTATTTTATCTAAACTACCAGGTAAAGGGCGCACTTCTCCAGTTTGTACAATTTCTTGGGGTGCTGGTTTTGCAGGTGTTTGGGCGTTTACTTGATTTTTCTGATGATAGCTATTGAAAGTTGTACAGCCAATAGTTTGAGTAATCGCTAATCCCGATATGATGATGAATACAGGTTTGAGGATGTGGTTTTTTGCTTGCAAAGTTCCCATAATTTTATTTTTCCAGTAAGTTTGCCATTTGCCAGTTTGCCGTTTGCCGTTTGCCGTTTGCCAGTTTACCAGTAAGTTTTCCAGAATGTTATGAACTGGATACAATGTATGGAAGGTTAATTTCTGATTTTCTGTAATGTGTGTAAATTGAAAGCAACTCAGTCATTTCGACTCAAGAGTTCGATAAATGGATATACTCATTGAATCTACTAATGACTTAAACGGCGCAACAGATCTAGGTTTTCCGCTCCATACCCCAGACGAATCCCACTGGCATCTTCATTAAATGTAATATCGAGTACCCAATGGAGACTATTTTCAATACTCCAATGTCTGCGAATCACCTCGGCGTGTTTTTGGGCATCTGCTGCTAAACTACTGATGAAGAGGCGAATTTCTGTAGTAGTTTTATTCCACAATTAGCGGACACTGCGAACTATGACTACTGCAGCTCTAACCAGTAATTTAGATAGGTCAATGGCTTATCAGTTCACTGATTACTGTTTACTGTTTACTGTTTACTGTTTACTGATGGTGTCTAAGGATTAAATTTGCGCGATGAAGCATGAAATGCTATAAAAATCTCAGTCCTCCCTATAGAAAAGAGTATAAACTTTATGGCACGCACCGAGTCCACAATGTTAGATCTGGGGACAAAAGCCCCCAGTTTTGCCTTACCCGATGTGGTTTCGGGTGAAACTATCTCTCTGGACAGCTTTGCGGCTAAAACCGCTCTGTTAGTCATCTTCCTCTGTGAACATTGTCCCTTTGTTAAACACATTCAAGAAGAACTTACCCGTCTAGGTCGCGATTATGCTAACACCAATCTGGGCATCCTCGCAATTAGTTCTAATGACGTGGAGAAATATCCCGATGATTCGCCCGAAAATTTGAAAAAAATGGCGATAACCCTTGACTTTAAATTCAATTTATGCTATGACGAAAGCCAAGAAGTGGCGAAAGCTTACACGGCAGCCTGTACTCCCGATTTTTTCCTCTTTGATAGTCAGCGGATTCTAGTCTATCGCGGTCAATTGGATGATAGTCGTCCTAGTAATGGAATACCGGTGACAGGCAAAGATCTCCGCACCGCTATTGACAAGGTTTTAGCCGGTCAACCGGCGCCGACGGACCAAAAACCCAGTTTAGGCTGTAATATCAAATGGAAACCGGGTAATGAGCCACCCTATTACGGTTAATTAACGAAGGGTGTAGGGTGTAGGGTGTGGGGTGTGGGGAAGTGGGGAAGTGGGGAAATGGGGAAATGGGGAAGCTGTCTCATCACCCTATCGCTCCAAAACCCTATCACCCTATCTCCTGAATACTGACTCCTGACGACCGACTCCTAACCCCACCAACAAACTTTTTCAGCAAGCCCTACTTATGAGACTATTTCAATAGCGTAACCGATTGCTGTGCTAATAGGGCAGTACCATAGGCCGCTTGCTCCTGTTTAGATAAAAGCACAGGAACCCCTAAATGACGCTGACGAATTATTCTCCAAGTCGAATTTTTTGCCCCACCACCGGCACTATAAACTCGCTCTAATTTATTGGCTCCCAATTCCTGTAAACGCTGATAACCTAAAGCTTCAATGCGGGCAATACTTTCTAGTAAACCATGCAAAAATTCTCGAGGATTATCGGGGCGAGGAGTCAGTTTTGCGGGTAAAAAAGGATCATTAATGGGAAAGCGCTCGCCCGCTTTTAGTAGAGGATAATAATCTAAATTACTTTCTTTTTGTCCATCTATTGCTAAACTATAATTTCTCAATTCTTGATCAGAAAAAAACTTCTTTAACACTGCTCCTCCCGTATTGGATGCCCCACCAGTTAACCACAAATTTCCTAAACGATGACTATAGATGCCATAGTTACTATCATCAACTTTCTGGCTACTTAATAATTTTAAGACTAAAGTTGAACCTAAAGATGTCACTGCATCCCCTAAAGAATTAGCACCACTGGCTAAAAATGCCGCTATGCTGTCGGTGGTTCCCGTATAAATTAAACAATCTTTCGGGATAGCAAAACGAGTCACTAAATCCGGTTTAATAGTATCGATCGCTGTACCCGGGGCAAAAATTTGCGGTAATAAATTAAACATCGGTAAATTCTCTAACCAATCGGGATAACAGAGATTTTCGAGATCATAACCTAACTTTAAGGCATTGTGATAGTCACTAATTCCCAGTTTACCGTGCAGCAGAAATGCTAACCAATCCGCTTGCGAGAGAAAATAACGCGCTTGCGAAAAAATTTCTTGTTCACTCCACCAAAGTAATTTAGCTAAACTGGAGGTAGCACTAATCACGGGATGGTGAGGGGGTGCTATAGCTTTAATTGCTTCTAAAAAGGCAATTCCTCGCCCGTCATTGTATAATATTGCCTCAGAAAGAGGATTACCCCAATTATCACATAATAACACCGTCGAGGAAGTACCATTAATCGCGATCGATTTAAGTTCTGAACGCACCGAATCCCCTAGATTATCCAATAAATAAAATAGGGCCTTTTGCCAATCCTGAAAATTGGCATCGGTGAAAGGATAATGAACCTCAGCGACGATATTTTTGCTAGAATCAATAGCAATCGCTCGCGCTCCCGATGTGCCAAAATCAATACCTAAAGATAAACCCATAGATGTCTTCACAACCCCCTCATTCTGGCTACCATTGGGATGGTATCACTCCCCGATTCTTTGAAGGTTGGTACTTCCGAGTCATGATTCCGCAATTAGCCGACGGATTCGCCTTTATGTATTCTATTCAAGACCCAAGGGGCGGTCAAGTCAATAGCGGCGGATCAGTGCAAATTTTAGCCATAGAATCTAATTATCTTTGTCGCACTTTTCCCGATACGGATAAATTTTGGGCAAGTCGTCAGGAATTAGCCATTATCCATTGGGGAAAAACTAACTTAAAAATCCGTCCCCGTCTGCTTTCCCCGTCGGCTTTTTTTGAGTCTGTTCGAGAAGGTTATCAAGCAACGGCACACCAGCAGCAAGGACGAATTTATGATCCTGTCACTGGAGAAATCTGTCAATGGGATTATTGCGTTGAAACTAGGTACACTTGGGGAGATAACAAGCGTTTACCCCAAGCAACAGCAGGAATATTATCTTATTTACCGATTTTTGACCCAGGTTGGCAGATTTTAACTGCTCATGGTTTAGCAACAGGAATGATTACCTATCGGGGAAAAAATTACCAATTTGAGAATGTACCTTTTTATAGCGAGAAAAATTGGGGTTATTCTTTCCCCGAAAAGTGGTTTTGGATTAATTGTAATGCTTTCCCTGAAAATCCCGATTTAACCTTAACCGCAGTGGGTTCTACCCGGAAAGTTCTCCACTGGACGGAATCGGTGGGAATTATCGGTATTCACTGCCAAAATCGCTTTTATAAGTTTGATATCTGGAATTCTCAACTAACTTGGACAGTGCAACCCTGGGGATACTGGGAAATGAGGGCAACCAACGAGGATTATACCATTGTCTTAATCGGGATCAGTGATCATCCTCCCGATCGCGTGCGTGTACCCACAGAAAAAGGTCTCTGTTTTGCTTGTCAAGATACCCTCAAAGGTAAATTGTCGATAAAATTGGCTGATAGTCGTGGTAAAACCATTATAAATGCTTCTAGTGGTCTAGCTGGTCTCGAAATTGGCGGTATTTGGCCATCAGCATGGATAAAACGGTGAGTTAAATCACCATTGCGACGGGAGAATATCACTCTATTCTTGATTGATCGGTATTAACATAGAATCAGTTTTTGATCGCTAAAAAATTGGGCTCTTCGGTAATTGTTATGCAATGGACGGGGGTTATAAGGGATAGAAACCTTATATAGAAAGGCATTTAGCGATTTTTGTCAATTATTTTTGATCTAGAGCGAACTAATCAATTAAGTCTCTTACCAGATAAGGATTTAGTCGATTTATGACCCCCTATCGAACCATACCAAGTAACGAAGAACCTTGATTTTCTCTTAATTACTTTTGATCGGGAAAAATTAGTTCATGATTACTAATAAAGTAACCATGAACGGAAAAACAAGCTATTCCGCTTCTCCACCTTGG
>NZ_JASJFF010001172.1:0-4283 GCF_030065435.1 Microcystis sp. M53603_WE2 | reverse complement strand
GATTTGGTAAATTCGGCACTTCCTCCTTGATGTTTTTTCTTAAAGTTAGGATACTTAGTACGACCAGCAAAGAAATTAGTGAAAGCTGTTTGTAAATGTCTTAACCCTTGTTGTAAGGGTACACAGCTTACTTCATTGAGAAAGTCTAATTCTTCTTGTTTTTTCCAATCGGTCAACATTGAAGAAGTTTGAGCGTAGCCTACTCTTTCTTGCTTTTCGTACCATGCTTGTGTTCTGACATGGAGAGCTTTGTTGTAAACTAATCTTACACAGCCCAATGTGCGCCGCAATAGCGACTCTTGTGTTGGTGTGGGGTAAAATCGAAACGAATAGGCTTTTTCCATGTCTCACATTTTAGCATATATTTCGTAAATGTGCTAATATTTAACAGTAAAGCCGTCGTAGAACGACGGGGTTTCAGACCCAAATTTTCGATGAAGCCGAGAGAGACAATTAAAGTCTTGATTGCCGACGATCACGAGCTAACTTCTTTAGTCCTCAAGACCTTAATTTCCCAGCAGCCGCATCGTCAGGTGGTGGGAATTGCGGTTAATGGTCAACAGGCGATCGCCTTGGCGAAAATTTATCAACCAGATGTAATTATTTTAGATGTACGGATGCCTGTCTTAAATGGACAGAGCGCCGCTATTCAGATCAAACAATTCGACCCTTATGTCCGCATTATCGCCTATAGTTCCTTGGCAAATCTTCTAATGGAAAAAAATAATCAAACTACAGCCTTTGATCTATACTGCCCTAAAGATATATCTTCCCAAGATCTGATCAAAGCGATCGATGACTTGGGAAAATTAGCACAATCGGACAAATCTCAATTCCGTCGGGTCGGATAGTTAACTAAGTTTTTCTTCGGGAAAAGTTGCTTGAAACTCATCGAGTAATTCATCCAACTCCTCAAGAGCTTGATTAACGTCTAATCTCAGACCCCCAATGTCGGGTTTATCGCGCAATTGCAGTAAATAATCCCGTTTATTGGCCATTTGTTGCACTTTATCGATCAAGCTGGTTTTATCCATAATTCACCCTCTGGTACTGACTGCGATTATATATCAGTCAGCCCCTATCAGTGAACAGTGATCGGTGAACAGTGAACAGCCAGTGATCACTGGTAACTAGATCTCCTGCAAAAATCAAAAATCTTCTCTTGGGTGAGCAGACGGTAAACTCCGAGACAGGAGGAGAAAAAAGACAATAGACAGCTAACTGATAACTGATAACTGATAACTGATAACTGATAACTGATAACTGATAACTGATAACTGACTTTCCTATGTCCCCTCTCAATTCTCACCGCACAGAAATAACTACCGTTGCCGATCCTATTTATCTAGAAATCTTTAAAAATCTCTATCAATTTATTGCCGAAGAAATGGGGATTACTCTGCAAAATACGGCGGCAAGTGTCAATATTAAAGAGCGCCTAGACTTCTCCTGTGCTATCTTTGATGAGGTAGGAAATTTAATCGCCAATGCTCCTCATATTCCCGTCCATTTAGGTTCTATGTCCGATAGTGTCAAAAGCTTAATTCAGGATAAAGGTGAGACGATTCGTCCAGGGAATGTTTATCTGGCTAATAATCCTTATAATGGCGGTACTCACCTGCCGGATGTCACAGTAATTAGTCCTATTTTTGACCGCCAAAATCAGGAAATATTATTTTATCTTGCCTCCCGGGGACATCAAGCTGATATCGGTGGAATTACCCCCGGTTCTATGCCTCCCCATTCTGTCCATATTAGCGAAGAAGGAATTTTATTCGATAATTTTTTGCTGGTAGCGGCGGGACAGTTTCGGGAACAAGAATTAATTAATCACTTAACTAATAGTCCTTTTCCTGCACGCAATATCGCCCAAAATATTGCCGATTTTCAGGCACAAATAGCCGCTAATGCCAAGGGGGAAAGAGAATTACATAATATGGTTGAGCGCTACGGATTAGCTATGGTTAAAGCCTATCAACAGTTCGTTCAAGATAATGCGGAATTAGCGGTGAGAAAAGCTATATCTGTCCTGAAAGATGGTGAATTTACTTATTATCTGGATAACGGTGCTGTCATCAAGGTCAGAATTAGCATAGATATTGATAATTGTCAAGCAACCATCGATTTTACTGGCACATCTGACCAGTTAAATAATAATTTTAATGCACCCCTAGCAGTGACAAGAGCGGCGGTTTTATACGTTTTTCGTACCCTTGTGGAGGAGGCAATCCCTTTAAATGCTGGCTGTTTCAAACCCCTCCATTTAATTATCCCATCTGGCTGTTTTCTTAATCCCGTTTATCCAGCGGCCGTAGTAGCGGGAAATGTGGAAACTTCCCAGGCAATAGTTAATACTTTATACGGTGCTTTAGGCATTCAAGCAGCCAGCCAAGGTACGATGAATAATTTCACTTTTGGCAATCAAGAATATCAATATTATGAGACTATTTGTGGCGGTTCTGGTGCGGGGGCAAATTTTGCGGGAACTGCTGCCGTACAAACCCAGATGACTAATTCCCGTCTCACCGATCCGGAAGTATTAGAAATGCGCTATCCTGTGTTAGTAGAAAGTTTTAGCATTCGCCCCGATAGTGGCGGCAAGGGACAATATTCTGGAGGTGATGGTGTAATTAGAAGAATTAAATTTCAAGAGGCTATGACTGCTAATATTCTGTCGGGTAATCGCCTGATTCCCCCCTTTGGACTAGCGGGAGGAAAAGCTGGTAAAATAGGACGTAATGCCGTGGAAAGAAACGATGGAACTATCGAAGAATTGCCCGGTACTGCGACTGTAGAAGTGAACCCCGGTGATATTTTTATTATTGAAACTCCCGGCGGTGGTGGCTATGGAAATTGCTGAACGATAACTTTAATTTTAATTAAGTACCTAAGCAAAATTAAGTAAGTGGTTATAATTAAATTAAAGATGGATCCCCCCTTAATCCCCCCTTGGTAAGGGGGGTGTCTGACGATTTACTGATTAAATCATGACAATTATCTTAGCGATCGAAACCAGTTGCGATGAAACGGCTGTGGCTATTGTTAACAATAACCTGGTGTTGAGTAGTGTGGTTTCTTCTCAAATTGATCTCCATCGTCTCTATGGCGGTGTTGTGCCGGAAATGGCCTCCCGACAACACCTAGAAACCATTAATTTTTGTCTAGAAAAAGCTTGGCAAGAAACGGGTTTAACTTGGTCAGAAATTGATGGAATAGCCGCCACAGTTGCTCCCGGTTTAGTAGGTGCTTTAATGGTGGGAATGACGGCAGCCAAAACCCTCGCTATTGTCCACGATAAACCCTTTATCGGCATTCATCATCTCGAAGGTCATATCTATGCTTCCTATCTCGCTGAATCTGATCTTAAACCTCCTTTTTTATCTCTTTTAGTCTCTGGGGGTCATACCAGTTTAATCCATGTGCAGGCCTGCGGTAAATATCAACAATTAGGAACCACTAGAGATGATGCAGCCGGAGAAGCTTTTGATAAAGTGGCACGATTATTAAACTTAAGTTATCCCGGAGGTCCGATAATCGATCGCATGGCTAAAGATGGTAATCCGCAAGCTTTTCCCTTGCCTGAGGGTAAAATATCTTTACCAACCGGCGGTTTTCATGCCTACGATTCCAGTTTTAGTGGTTTAAAAACTGCTGTTTTGCGCTTAGTAGAGAAATTCGAGCCAGATAATTTACCTGTAGCTGACATAGCCGCTAGTTTTCAAGATACGGTAGCCAGAAGTTTAACCCGTCGGACAATCAATTGTGCCTTAGATTATGGCTTAAAAACTATCGCGATCGGGGGAGGAGTTGCGGCCAATAGTGCCTTAAGAAATCATCTGGAAACTGCCGCCAAAAATCATCATTTAACCGTCTATTTTCCGCCGCTTAAACTCTGTACCGATAACGCCGCTATGATTGCTCGCGCTGCCGTTGATCATTATGATCTTGGTCATTTTTCTGACCTTTCTATCGGTGTTCGTTCCCGTTTACCTTTAAGCGAAGTTATGCAATTATATAAGTAGGGTTTGCGGCAAAAGGTTTTCGGTGGGGGCAGGGTGTGGGGTGTAGGGTGTAGGGTGTAGGGTTTTAACTATTTTCAGCATGAAGCCCAACGCCCGATCATGTTACGCTACCGCTAACCCATCCTATAAATAATTGCGCCTCCCTACTTAATACGTCAGATTTTTAGATATCAGCCGTCAGTATTCAGTATTCAGAATTGAGGAGATTGCTTTTATCTATTCTCCCCATCACCCCATCACCCCACCACCCCACTTCATAAT
>NZ_JASJFF010001234.1:0-2040 GCF_030065435.1 Microcystis sp. M53603_WE2 | reverse complement strand
TTGGTTAGCCTGACCGTCTCCCGGACTAATCACCCTGAGCTTATTGGGCCGTTCCAGGGTGACATCGGCGATCGTTGTGTACACCAGAGGTGGGCCGATACGACTGGGACTCTCGTAGGTGATAGTGGCGGTAAAGGCCAGGGAACGAGCGGCACTTAAGCGATCGCTCATTTGCTTGAGAATTGCTAGGGCCTTGGGTTCAATTTTTGCGGGAGTTTCTGCTGAGACCGGGGAAACGATTCCCAGCCCAGAGGAGCTAATTAGACCCAGTAAAAGGATTTTTGGCAGAAAATTCATGGCAGCTCTGAAAATCTAGTTTTTGTTAATGTGCTTAGACTGCTCGCAAAAATAACCGAGGAATTATTAATTAAACTGGTGACTTGTTTTTTGATTGATTGATGGCTTTTACCGCTTCTGTTGCTGGAGAACCTCCATTTTATTTCTCAATTCTAAGATTTGGTTGTTTTCATCAGCAAAAGTTTATAAATTTGACCTGGGGGAAGTCAGGGCATTGTTCTGTCGAAAAAGAGTCACGACTCGAGGTAATAAGTAGGGAGGCACAATTATTTGTAGGATGGGTTAGCGGTAGCGTAACCCATGCGGGCGTTGGGTTTCATGCTTCAACCCAACCTACGTTCATCTTATATTTAATTCCACCCACCCACTTAGATGGTAGTTTTCACAATTTCGACATTCAAGATTGTAGCGTGTCATCAAAATTTTTCTTGCCATCTCACGCCAAAATCGCGATAATCTTCACAGTTTCCTTTCGCCGACTTGTTCTCTAATGAGATGAAATATATCCCCCTGCTTCGGGTTAATACTTTGTTACCCTTTGTTACGTTTCTTCATCGCATCGGTTCCCCCACGGAAAAATTATTAGAGGAGGTAAAATTACCCTTATTTGCGCTCGATCATCCCGAATCTTTAATCCCACGTCATCAGGCCTTCTCGTTGATCGAGAAAGCGGCGCACAGAGAAGGTATAGACAACTTAGGATTATTAGTAGGGAAGGCAACTTCGATCGCTGATTTAGGGACTTTCAGGCGAATTATTTGTCAGTCTTTGACTGTCTATGATGCTTTTAATACGGTCAAAAACATGATCACTGCTAACAATTCAGGGGAAATATTCTGGATTAAAGAACAGGAAGAAACCGCTTATTTTTGTCAGCGTTATCTCCACAATCAGGAGGTTAATTGTCATTATGCTGCCCAATTTGCTTCAAGACTGATGATCGAATTAGTTAGTATCGCCCTAGGAAAATTATGGCAGCCACCGACAATTTATCTTCAGGGTGAGCGGGGCTGCGAATTAAAAGATGAATCTTTAAGCAGAACTAAAATTCGTGCGGGAATGGGATTTACCGCTATTGTTTTTCCTCGTTCTTTTCTGAGTTTACCTCTTAAATTTTCCGTAGCTTTAGATAATAAACCGAGTCAAAAAGATCGGGAAAATCTCTATTCTTCCTCCCCTGTACAGAATATATAGCGGTTCTCGCATCTGTGCGGCACACTTAAACCTTTGCTGATTAAGCTGTTCAGGATCGGGAATGTACCTCTTGTGAATCAGAAACGCTATAAGTGGCTCTTTAAAACAGGTGATTACTCCTCTTTTACCCAACGGTTATCCCGATATTAACTTAGCCAAAGAAATCACCGGCATGAGTGTCCGTACCCTACAAAGAAGGTTAGGAGAAGAAGGTTTAACCTATACTCAGGTAGTGGAAAAAATTCGTTTTGAGCAAGCAGTTTTGTGGCTGCAGGAACCACAGATAAAATTAATTGATATTGCCATGGAATTAGGTTACAGTGATCCCGCCCATTTTACTCGCGCTTTTAAGCGTTGGACAGGATTATCACCGCGGGATTTTCGTTGTCAAAAATTGGCTAATTATCAATAGACCTCTAGAGGAGGAGTAAGGGGCCAGTGTTCTCGGAGTCTGGACAAGAAAACACCAAGAGATTGAACAAAATTAATTACACCTATGGAAGGGACTATTGCAAGAGTGCCTATCCTAACCAAAAAATTAAGGCTCTC
>NZ_JASJFF010000848.1:0-1384 GCF_030065435.1 Microcystis sp. M53603_WE2 | reverse complement strand
GAGGGCAAAAATGAGATGCACCCAGGGTTGTTTCGATAACAGCTAAAAAGAAGGGGGTGGCCAATCATTTTTCCAGCTATTTACCCCCTCCTTGCCGTCATGTTATTTAACAAACAACATTTCTTGATAGGTAGGTAGCGGCCAGAAATTGTCGGCCACTTCCCCTTCCAGTGTGTCGGCATATTCGCGCACCTTATCCATCAAGGGACGGATTGTTTGAGCGGAATGCTGCATATGTTCCTCGATCGAGTCAAAATCGTCTTTAGCCGTGGCCTCACTCAGTTTGCTAACGCCATCCATCAGTAATTTAATTAAATTCGAGACGGTTTGGGCCCTTTCCTTATCCATCTCGATGCCGATCGCCGCCGCATTAGCGATCGCCGAGGACAATTCTGACAAGTAGCGAACGGCAGCGGGATAAATAATCGTTTTAGCCATACTCACCACCAGTTTCGCTTCCACCTCGATGGCCAGCAAATACTGTTCCGCATAGACATCAAAACGACTTTCCAGTTCCACGGGGGTAAGCACACCCATACGGGTAAACAGTTCTTCAATATAATCGGCCCTCAGCACGGGTAAAGCATCGGCAGTGGTGCGGAGATTAGCCAAACCGCGCTCTTCTACCGCCATTTTGTGCCATTCTGGGGAATATCCGTTACCTCCGAAGATCACATTTCTGTGTTTGTCCATGATCTCCTTGAGAACACCCTGGGCAGCAGTATTGAGGTCTTCCCCAGCTTTCATCCGGCTTTCTAGGTTATCCGCCACCCAAGTCAGGGAATCGGCTAGAATCGTGTTCATCGCCACCAGCGGCCCAGAAACTGACTGATTAGAACCCACAGCCCGGAATTCAAAGCGATTGCCCGTAAAAGCAAAAGGAGAGGTACGATTGCGATCGCCAGGATCCTTGGGGAATACCGGCAGGGTATCGACACCGAGATCCATCAACCCCGGGGCATCAGAACCCTCAATTCGGCCTTGGCTAATTTGGTCGAATACCTTTTCTAACTGGCTGCCCAAATATACGGAAATAATGGCGGGAGGAGCTTCATTTGCCCCCAAACGGTGATCATTGCTGGCGGTAGCCACCACTGCGCGTAAAAGCGGCCCGTACTTGTGAACACCACGAATTACCGCCCCACAGAATAACAAAAACTGCATATTAGCGTGGGGAGTATCGCCCGGATCCAACAGATTGCCCTGGGTAGCGTTGCCGACGGACCAGTTAACGTGTTTTCCTGAACCATTAATTCCCGCAAAGGGTTTTTCGTGCAGTAGGCAAACAAAACCGTGTTTTTTAGCCGTACTTTTCAGCAAAGTCATAATTAACTGCTGATGGTCACTGGCCACGTTAGCAGCCTCGAAAAAGGGGGCAATCTCG
>NZ_JASJFF010000203.1:0-18202 GCF_030065435.1 Microcystis sp. M53603_WE2 | reverse complement strand
TCTTTGGCCATGCGCGCCAGTAATTCTTCCGCTAGGTTAGAGTGTTGAATTTCCCGGCCTCGGAAGGTAATCGTCGCTTTTACCTTATCTCCCGCTTTTAAAAAACGTTGCGCTTGGTTGACTCGCACGTTGTAGTCATGCTCATCGATTTTATAGCGCATTTTAACTTCTTTTATATCGGCTGTATGCTGTTTTTTCTTGGCTTCGCGGGCTTTTTTCTCCTGTTCAAACTTGTATTTGCCATAGTCCATAATCCGGCAAACGGGAGGATTTGCCGTTTCACTGACGAGGACGAGATCAAGTTCCTTTTCTTCGGCCACGCGTAAAGCTTCGGCAGGAGTAATAATTCCTAGTTGAGAGCCGTCGCTATCGATAACGCGGATTTCGGGAAAGCGGATTCTTTCGTTAATTTGGGGGAGATCGCGAGTAGTGCGTCTTTTATCTATCACAGGCGTTCTGGGTTATCTCTATTCTGGTTAATTAATCGGTTGGAGTTTACAAAATGGTTTACTTGCTATTCTACCTACTCGATCGAGTTTCTTGGCCAATTGTTAAGTTTTCTTGCAATGTTAATTTTTAGCCGCCGGTCGTCAGCCGTCGGCCGTCAGCCAGATAAGCTGTTGTGCATGGGCTTTGTTAAACTAAGACCCTATACTCTCAGGAATCGATCGGTAAGGTGCGTTCCCTTTGCGGCAGGTAACGCACCCGACAAAATCGGCGTAACCGCCCTACCTCTGTAAACCAATGTCTAGATTATAGTAGGACAGTATCAGGCGAAAGTTGAGAAGATTTTCCAGTATGGTTAAATATTGCGCTGATGTTTTAATATTACTTATCGCCTAAAACTATGATTACTTATATTAAAATTCATGGCTTTAAATCCTTTCATAATTTTGAAATGGTATTCACGCCGCTTACTGTAGTTGCTGGGGTTAATGCTTCTGGTAAGAGTAATTTATTTGATGCTTTGCAATTGTTGGCGCGGCTGGCAGAAGTGGATCTGAAGACGGCTTTTAGCGAGCAGCGAGGACATCCTAGCGAACTTTTTACCCAATATGATGAGGACGACTACGCCACGGAAATGGAATTTATAGTTGAAATGTTAGTCAATCGCAAGGTAAAAGATAATTGGGGTGGGGAAGTCGATCTTAAATATACAAGATTACGCTATCAATTAAAAATTAAACGAGAGTCTAATATAAGTGGCTTTGAAAACTTGTATATTGTTGATGAACGTTTAGAAAATTTAAAGCACAATGAAGATAATTGGGTAAAAAATTATATTCCCAAGACAGTATTGGAAACTTGGCGACCAAAAGTAACGGGTAGGAGAGCCATTCCTTATATTAAGACTGAAGATATTAATGGTATTGCTACCATTGTTGTACATCAAGATGGTCAACAAGGGAATAAAAAAGTATTTCCCGCAAAAAACGCATCACAAACTGTTTTAAGCAGCATTAATACCATAGATTTTAGACATATATTAGCCGCCAAACAAGAAATGCTGAGTTGGAAGTTTATGCAGCTTAATCCCGAAGATTTGCGAGAACCTACTCGTCAAGATATGGGCATCAGAGATACAATAACAGCAACCGGAAAGAATTTAGCCGCTGCTTTATTTCGCATTAAACAAGATGATGAATATACCCTCACAGCAATTTCCCGTGATCTCAATAATCTGCTACCGAATCTTACAGAAGTTAATGTTTATGACGACAAAGCAAATCGACAATTTATTATCAAGGTAAAAGGTGATGATGGTCGGGAGTTTTCTTCAAGAGTGCTTTCCGAAGGAACCCTACGTTTATTAACATTATGTGTCCTGCAATACGACCGACAACACACAGGATTACTGTGTTTTGAAGAGCCAGAAAATGGCATTCATCCTTTTCGTATTGAAGCAATGGCAAGATTATTAAAAGAGCTAACTGTCGATTTTGAAGATACTGAAATGCCTTTACGCCAAGTAATAGTGAACACTCATTCTCCAGTTCTGGTGAGTCAATTAATTAATTGGCAAGATGATGAAAATGTCAGCATTTGGCTTTCTCAACTTACCACTATAATAT
This sequence comes from Microcystis sp. M53603_WE2, assembly GCF_030065435.1. Taxonomy (NCBI): domain Bacteria; kingdom Bacillati; phylum Cyanobacteriota; class Cyanophyceae; order Chroococcales; family Microcystaceae; genus Microcystis; species Microcystis sp. M53603_WE2. The sequence continues at coordinate 16,130 of NZ_JASJFF010000203.1, read as the reverse complement.
CCACTATTGAAGGGAAGCGAATTAAGATGAAAAGCAGTAATTTTCACCCTGTTATCAAAGAGAATAAAAAGCAATTAACCTTTTTTTTATACTAACTATTGATTAGGCGACTTACCATCTCTACCATTCCATATATGTTTAAATTTTTAATCTCTTCCTGAATTTGATCGATTGAACTTTGAGAATCATCACTACAGTAAGCCAATTGAACTTTCTTTCCCTGCGGATCGGTTAATAGGGTGATCCAGTCTTGATCGCTCGACACCTGATAATCTATATAGATGCCTTGTCTATCTTTGGCGGGAGTGAATTTACATGAATAATAGTTATCCTGTTTACGTTTGTCCGATGCTTGTCTAGCCAACAATTTTTCGATTAACAAACAATCGGATTCTTTATGTTGCTCGTCGTGACTATGCTTTATTTTGCCTATTTTGCTTAAATCCGCTTTCCTGTGAGTCTTGGAAACATAAGGATAAAGCTCCGCTTTAAAATTATACGGGATAGGTAAAATAATAAATCCTTTCTCCGCTTCCTCTTCGATCGCCTTTCGAGGAATATCGGCATTATAGGGAGTTAATAGGATAGCTTGTAATTTATATTTGAGTTTACTGGTGACATGATCGGCAATTTCTTGTTTTAAAATATCTCTAAAAGTTGTAATTTGTTCGATACCTGTACTCGTGGAATTTTTATTAGTTCCCTTCATCTCGATAATCGTCAGCAGAAGTAAGTCATTCTGAATAAAAAGAGATAAATAATCAGGTCTTTTCTGCTTTTGATTTCTAACGAGAGGATCCTTCTGACGATCAGTTTTAAATAAAATACAAACGGAATCTTTTTCTGGCTTGGTAATCCGAAAGCTGACACCGCTTTCGGGTGGAGCGATCCGATCGGGTACGGTACAGAAAATAAGCAAATTTTCTAAAAAGTTAAATTTCTGCCAATCGAGTTTATTCTTCTTCTGAGGAACATTCTTCTTCGGTTTCTTGGTTTTGTTGTCCTGCTTCATAAATTGCAAAAAACTTTTGTTGAATATCAACTGATACATCGCTGAGAGTATCCCAACGAATACCGTATTCAGGGTCGTGTAAAGAAAGTAATTGATTATTTTTCATTTCATAGGCGCTAACCTGTTCCATTTTAAGAAAAGCTCGGCTATCTTGCAGATAAAGCAATTTAGCTTGTTCGGCTAAAAGTTCTGGATTTTGGTGATTACCATTAACGATATTGTTAAGATGAGCCATCAAATAGGGGCTATGAGTCGTCAATAAAATTCTAACTCCTAAATTTACTAAAATCGCTAAAGATTCTAACAATTTTACCTGAGATTCTGGATGTAAGTTCATTTCAGGCTCATCGATCACCAGAAAATCCCCCGATTTTGCTCGATAGCGCAAATAGAGTAAAAGCGGGGCTAATTGTTTAATAGACGAGGAAGCATTATAAAGATCGATCTCTAAACTTCTTTTTACCGAAACTTTAATTTCTCTGCCTCCAATTTTAGTCTTTTTAAAGATTGTTTTATTGTTATTTTGAATATACTTTTCAATTTGATCAGCTAATTTTTGAAAATCATTTTTGTTTTTGGCAATGGGATCGGGCTTATTTTCTAGTTCTATGTCAGTTAAAAAATCTAAAAAATCCTCTACTGGTTGAGGATAGCGAATATCTCCCTGTTCTTTCAGTAACTCTAACTGTCTATCTCGATTAATACGTCTATTAATACGTCCTTGTGTCAATAGCTCTCTCTGATTCCCTTTAAGTAGCTTATATCTTCTATTGCCCAGCATTTTATAGGTATTTATAAAAGCGTTTCTTTCGGCGGGTAAAGGAAGTGCGTCGGAAAATGAAAATTTTACAACAGCAGCAACAAAATTAAGAAAAACTATGTCTTTATAATTATTAATTTTATCTTCCTTTTCTTGATAAAATAAAATCTCATTATTGTTCTCGCTTCGCTCGATTTTCTTGATTCCAAGTGAAGCTAATGACCCGCGATATTCAATTGTATCCGCTAAAACTTTTTCTATAGCTGTTTTAATATCATCTTCGGAAATTTCGATACTGAATTTCGTTTTTTCAAAAATCTTGCCGCTAGAATCTTGGAAAAAAGATTGTAGTTTTATCCCGCTAAATTCAGATGCGGACTTTTGAACAATTTCGGATATAACATCATAAAAATGTCGGTCTATTTTTAAAGACCAATGATCGGCTTGATTTGTAAATTCTATTTTTTCTAAAATTTCACTAGAAAAATAAAAGCCGTCAAGCTGATTAATCCATAACCCATAAATCGAGTAGGCGATATAAGTTTTATTAGAATTATTCGGGCCAATAATAACGGTTAGAGGCCGAAGATCCACTTCTGCCTCTTTAATACTACCTAAATTCAAGAGTTTGATTTTCATCATAAAAACGAACACTCCGAATACAGACCCTTATTTTACCCGATTCGTACTCGCTTGCGCCGATTCTTTAGTTTTATCTTCAAACGCGACCTTGATCGAGAAACGAATAGCGATCGCTTTCTGAGAAAAGATCGATCGCCAACCGACAATCCAAAACGCTGTCATTACCTTTCTAAAGCAACAAGCTAGTGGTTAGCTGATCACTGAAAGCTCCTTAAATATCTAACCTTTGGTAGATGCTATTAAGGTGATTTAAGTGCTGCTGGGGATCAAAGCAACTTTCGATCTCGTCGGGGGATAAAATGCCAGTAACTCGCTCATCTTGGCTGATAAAAGCTTTAAAATTGCCGTTATCGGTGTTCCAAGCGCGATGGGCGTTTTCTTGGACGATTTTATAGGCAGATTCCCGGCTAATTCCCTTACTCACTAAAGTTAAAAGAACTCTTTGACTGAAAATCACGCCACCGTAAACATTCATATTTCGCTTCATGTTTTCGGGATACACCAGCAGATTTTTGACTAAATCGGTGATTTCCTTGAGCATAAAGTGGGTCAAAATGCAAACATCCGGCAGCATCACCCGTTCTACGGAACTATGGGAAATATCTCTTTCGTGCCAGAGGGCGATATTTTCTAAGGCGGAAACGCTATGACTACGGATAATTCTCGCCATTCCCGTTAAGCGTTCTGAGCGGATGGGATTACGTTTATGGGGCATAGCGGAGGAGCCTTTTTGTCCTTTGGAAAAGTATTCTTCCACTTCTAGGACATCGGTTCTTTGCAGGTTGCGAATCTCCACGGCAAAACGTTCGATCGAAGCCGCTAATAAGGCTAATTGTTGCACATAATCGGCGTGTCGATCGCGCGATATCACTTGAGTGGCAGCGGTATCCGGTTCTAATCCTAACTTCTGACAGGTTAACGCCTCAATTTTCGGGTCAATATTGGCATAGGTTCCCACTGCACCGGATATTTTACCGATGGCGATGTCTTGGCGCAAGCGAATTAAACGATCGCGTCCCCGTAGCACTTCCGCTAACCATCCCGCTAGTTTAAAGCCAAAGGTGATCGGTTCGGCGTGAATGCCGTGGGAACGTCCCACCATGACTGTATAACGGTGTTCTTGGGCGCGATAACGCAGGGCTTGGATAAAATCTTCTAATTGTTCTAAAATCAGGTTTAAACTGGCGACTAATTGTAAGGACAGGGCGGTATCTAGTACATCAGAACTGGTTAAACCTAAATGAATATAACGCCCCGGCTCGCCCACATATTCGTTAACATTTGTTAAAAAGGCGATGACATCGTGGCGCACTTCTGCTTCTATTTCTAAAATGCGATCAGGATCAAAATTAGCTTTTGCCTTAATTTCTTCTACTGCATCCCCGGGAATATAGCCTAATTCTGCCTGCGCTTCACAGACGGCTATCTCTACCTCTAGCCATGTTTGATATTTATATCTATCCGTCCACAAATTCCCCATCGCAGGGAGAGTATAACGCTCGATCACTATTAATTCTTCCAAGACAACCGTTTAATTGTATCGGATCGGGGCAAGTCCGGGAATAGGCAGGGGGCAGCGGGGAGTTTTGTTTTCCCCACTCCCTTTTTAGCGGTTAGTGTTTTAGGTTCGATCCCCCCTGCCCCCCTTGATAAGGGGGGTGCCGATCCCCCCTGCCCCCCTTGATAAGGGGGGTGCCGATCCCCCCTTAATCCCCCCTTAATAAGGGGGGCATCTGATAATTTTTAACGCCTACCTACTTATCTTGTTTAATTTAGCTTGAATTGAACCCCTAACCCCTTGCTTCAACCCATGCTCGCATTTTACCCGGATTGTTCAATCCGTAGGGATCGACGAGTTGTTTAAATTCTAGTTGTAGCGGATTAATCTGTCTGCTGCCGCCATCTTCCATGATATAAGTGTGAGGATTGGCAATGGCTGCCCCCTGTTGTTCATAGATAGCAATAATCTCATTTAATCGAGTTTCTGTGGTAAATTCTAGCAAGGGAAGACCGGCGGGAATAACTTTACCTTGAAATTTCAAAAATTCTAGGTGCATCATTATTTCCTCCCCAAAATAATTATGGAGTTTCTCTACCGTGGCTAGATTAAAATAAAAAGCTTGTAGATAAGTTATCTTGGGGTTACAACTACGCGCATGGAGAGTGGTATGATTCCAAGTAAATTCTAAGATACTGTTGCCTTTTTGGGTTTCTTCTGGCGTTTTATAGTAAGTAAGTTCACCATTATATTCTTGAATTAAAGACTCTAATGCAACTCGATCGCTGTCCGATACTATTAACAAAACTGCCGCTTTTCCTGTGGGTAAATAATCCTTAAGAGCAGTAAAATAAGCGGGAATTGGCCAAGAGTGAACACTAACCATTTTCTTGACAATGCCATCACTATCACTGAGAGCTTGACCAAATTTAGCGGCGGTGAGAAAATCGGCAAAAGTAACGATAAATTCTGCCCAAGGATAACAGGGAGCGAGGGCTATTTCTAACTCGGTAATAATGCCATTGGTTCCGTAGGCATGATTGACTTTTTCTACCTCATCCCCCCGTAGTTCGATAATTTTTGGTTCCGCTTCTAGGGTGACTAATTGCACTGCTTGCAGATTGCCTCTATCCTTCAATTGTCCATAATTAATTGAACCCATGCCCACACTGCCACCCCCGATAAAACCGCCAATTGTCGCCGTCCGATAGGTAGAGGGAGCCATTCTTAATTCCCAACCGATTGCGCGAGCTTGTTTATCAAAAAATGCCATTTTTACCCCCGCTTCTACCCGGGCTGTACCCGGTTCGATCGAGATAATTTTTGTTAGTTTCGTTGTGTCTAAAATTACTCCGCCCTGCAAGGGAACACATTGACCATAATTACCTGTACCCGCACCTCTAACTGTTAAAGGAATTTGGTATTTAACGCAGGTTTTAGCGATGTCAATAACTTCTTGGCTATTGTGGGGACGAATGACTAAATCAGCCCGTTTATCTTGCAGTTGTGCCTCTAAAATGGGACTAAAATGATAATAATCTAAGGAAAGTTTCGCCACTTGCCCCGGATCGGTGATAATTTCTAGATGGGAAAGCTCTTGAATGAGATTTTGACAATTAGATTTCATGGTTAGGTATTAGTGTAAAATTAGTTTCCTAGTCGAGATGACAATTCAGTTATCAGTTATCAGTTATCAGTTATCATTCATAATTCATAATTCATAATTCCCCCATTTCCCCATCATCTTACACCCTACACCCATCACCCTACACCCTACACCCATCACCCTACACCCTACACCCTACACCCCACACCCTACACCCTACACCCATCACCCCACACCCTACACCCCACACCCCACACCCCACACCCCACACCCTACACCCTACACCCTACACCCCACACCCTACACCCTACACCCCACTTCCCCACACCCCATCACCCCAATCAGCGATCGCCCCATCAGGAAAAATTAAAAACCGACCGCCTAGGCGATCGGTTTTACTAAGAACTATAAACTTTTATTAACTTTGTTTGCTGAGAAACTGTTGAGCTTGTCTAATAGCGGCAGCGCCGATATTGAAGAAAGCCCAGCCACCAGCAATAAGCAAAGGGGTTAAAACGATCAACACTCTCCAGTCCATAGATTTCCTTCTCCTCGGTCAGTGCTTAAAAGATTGTTACTTGATTCTCATTTTATATTTATACCCTAAACCGCCCCTTTTGGGAATCCAGTATCAGTACCTTTTCCCCCATGAACGAGGGCAAGTTTAGCATAGCGCTCGGCGTGTTCGATCAACTCTTGAGCCTCCTGTGGCGACACTTCCCGGACGCGTTTAGCGGGAATACCCACCACTAAAGATCGCGGTGGTATATCTTTTGTCACAATACTACCCGCCCCGACAATACTACCCGCCCCGACGCGCACACCATCGAGAATCACTGCCCCAATGCCGATTAAACAACCGCGTTCAATATGGGCTGCGTGAATTACCGCCCGATGCCCGATGGTAACGTAATCTTCAAGGATAGTAATTTTGCCCGGATCTCCGTGTAGGATCGCCCCATCTTGGATATTAGTATAGGCCCCAATTTCGATGCGTTCCACGTCGGCACGCAATACCGCCCCATACCAAACACTCACCCCCACAGCTAGGGAAATATCGCCCATTACCGTGGCATTAGGGGCAATAAAAGCCGCTTGACTGACATCGACAAGGGGCCAGAAATTAGAAGTTGATCTTAAGTTATCTAAAGACATGGAAGGATCTGCACTAAAGTCGGAAGAGAATACCCGTCCAATTTGGTTGGGTATAATATGGATAGGCTTATTGGTACAAAGATAACAATTTTTAGTTTAGGTTCTTCCATGATCAATGCAAGTTTACAATACCCTGTTTTTGGCCCCGATATCCATTGTCCTCACTGTCGGCAGCTAATCCCCGCCCTTACTTTGACGGATACCTATTTGTGTCCGCGTCATGGAGCTTTTGAAGCCGATCCCAAAACGGGTGAGTTGGTTCACTTGCAGTCAGGACGGCATTGGCGACTCTGGAATGGTGAGTGGTATCGTCAACACACTCACCCCGATGGTATTCGTTTTGAGATTCACGAAGCACTTGATCGCCTCTATACCCAAGGATTTAAAGCGACTAAAGTGATTATTGCCAACCGTTATCGCGATTTAGTTAGTTCCTACCTAGAACGTAACACTACTTGGCGCGGTAATGAACCGGGTGAAGCCACTATTCCCCGTCTCTACGGTTTACCAGTAGAATTTAGCCCCAATGCCCCCGATGAACCCTGTTGGGATGTAATTAATTTTGATCTGGAAAAAGAACCGGGGGTTCCCAAACGTTATCCCTATTTTCGTCTTTTTGATTAATCAATAGCCATCGGGAGTCAGGAGACAGAAGACAGGAGACAGGAGACAGGAGACAGGAGGCAGGAGATTATTTTTATTTACTCTCCCCGCTTCCCCGCTTCCCCACTTCCCCACTTCCCCACTTCCCCGCTTCCCCACTTCCCCACTTCCCCACTTCCCCACTTCCCCACTTCCCCACTTCATAATTCTTTCTCCTGAAAATGCACCATGCTTCTATCCGCACCGCTAATATCCATCGGGCGATCGCTTTTTACCAACTTCTCGGTTTTACCCTAGAGGAAAGATTCACCACGGGTTATACTTTGGCCTGTTGGCTAACGGGGTTAAACGGACGCATCGAATTAATCCAAATTCCTCAACCGAAACCCGCCCCCGATGCCTTTAGCGATCAGCATTATGTCGGTTATTATCACTTGTCTTTTGACCTAACAGAAAATGTCAGCAATTTACCAGAATGGTTAGAAAAATTAACAAATAACTTTCAGCAAGCTCATCAAGAGGATGCCGGTTTATATCAACCTTTAAAAATTCTTTTGCCACCCCAACAACAGATGATCGGCGATCACGTCTATGAAGTCACCTTTATTGCCGACACAGACGGTTTACCCCTGGAATTTATCCGTCGTTTAACGCCGAAATCAGCGATCCAGGTCTCCATAACCGAGATGGAGGCGACAGTGCCGGCAAAAACTCCCTAGCTATACCGGTCTCCTCCAGATGATCTACATAAAAACTTAAGAATGATCCCCGTCTGGTGATAGACTTTTGACTGTTAAGGAAACAAACTCACTAGATAAATCATAGATCAGCTGTAGGGAGGATCATCGAGTGGAAAGTACGCTAGGGTTAGAAATTATCGAAGTAGTCGAACAGGCTGCCATTGCTTCCTCCAAGTGGATGGGTAAAGGCGAAAAAAATATCGCTGATCACGTCGCTGTGGAAGCGATGCGCGAACGGATGAATAAAATCCATATGCGCGGTCGCATCGTTATTGGAGAAGGGGAAAGAGACGAGGCTCCTATGCTTTATATTGGCGAAGAAGTGGGTATCTGTACCCAAGTTGATGCCAAACAATATTGTAATCCCGACGAATTAGTCGAAATCGATATCGCCGTCGATCCCTGCGAAGGCACTAACTTGGTCGCCTACGGTCAAAATGGTTCTATGGCCGTGTTAGCTATCTCCGAAAAAGGTGGGTTATTCGCCGCTCCTGACTTTTATATGAAAAAATTAGCCGCTCCCCCAGCAGCTAAAGGTCATGTGGATATTAATAAATCGGCGACGGAAAACCTGAAAGTCCTTTCCGATTGTCTCAATCGTTCGATCGAAGAACTGGTGGTAGTAGTTATGGATCGTCCCCGTCACAAGGAATTAATCCAAGAAATCCGCAACGCTGGGGCCAGAGTTCGTCTGATCAGCGATGGTGACGTATCGGCCGCTATTTCCTGCGCTTTTTCGGGAACTAATATTCATGCTCTCATGGGTATCGGTGCCGCTCCGGAAGGGGTAATCTCGGCGGCGGCTATGCGTTGTCTGGGGGGTCACTTCCAGGGACAATTAATCTATGATCCCGAAGTGGTCAAAACCGGTTTAATCGGCGAAAGTCGCGAGGGTAATATCGCTCGTCTGCAAGAAATGGGCATCACCAATCCCGATCGCGTTTACGGTTGCGAAGAATTAGCCAGTGGCGAAACCGTCCTCTTTGCCGCCTGTGGGATCACCCCCGGCACCCTGATGGAAGGGGTACGCTTCTTCCATGGTGGCGCTCGTACCCAAAGCTTGGTTATCTCCACCCAATCGAAAACCGCTCGCTTTGTTGATACCGTTCACCTGTTCGACCGACCCAAATACATTCAACTGAGATAATTCCCTGACCCGGTGGGGTGGGCATGGCTCACCTCGCCCCCATTGGTAAAAATATATAAAGTTTTTTTTCAAACATCTTTTATTTGCATCCCGATTGGGACTAAATTGCAACAATTAGAGACATAACGCACTGATCTTTATCAATAATTTTTGTAGCCTGAGCAACATTTGTAGGAGAACATAAATGAATATTGCTGTAGTGGGCTTGAGTCACAAGACAGCCCCTGTGGAAATTCGCGAAAAATTGAGTATCCCGGAAGCGAAAATCGAGTCCGCTCTTACCCACCTCAAGGGTTATCCCCACATCCAAGAGGTGGCTATTATCAGTACCTGTAACCGTTTGGAGATCTACGCCGTGGTTACGGATACGGAAAAGGGCGTGGTGGAAATTACCCAGTTTCTCGCTGAAATCGGGCATATTCCCCTTAATGTCCTGCGTCGTTACCTGTTTACCCTGCTGCATCAGGATGCTGTCCGTCATCTGCTGCGGGTGTCGGCCGGTTTAGAAAGTCTTGTCCTCGGTGAAGGGCAAATTCTCGCGCAAGTTAAAAATACCCATAAATTAGCCCAGAAGTACAATACTATTAGCCAGTTACTCGATCGCCTGTTTAAACAAGCCATGACTGCCGGTAAACGCGTTCGCACGGAAACCAGCATCGGCACGGGAGCCGTATCGATCAGTTCGGCGGCGGTGGAGTTAGCCCATGCTAAGGTGGCAGACCTCAGCAGCAAGAAAATCGCTATTATCGGGGCAGGGAAAATGTCCCGATTATTAGTTACTCACCTTCTGGCTAAGGGTTCTCAGCAAATTGCGATCGTCAATCGCTCCCAAAGACGGGCCCAGGAGTTGGCCCGTGAATTTCCTCACCTACCGCTGCAACTATATGGCTTAGAAGAGATGATGACTACCGTAGCGGCATCGGATATCGTCTTTACCAGTACCGGAGCCACGGAACCAATTTTAACTAAAACTTTATTGACAGAAGTGACGATTTCTGCTAACTCGCTGATGTTAATCGATATTTCTGTTCCCCGCAACGTCCATACCGACGTGAAGGAATTGGCACAAGTGCAAGCTTTTAACGTCGATGATCTCAAAGCGGTGGTTGCCGCCAATCAGGAAAGTCGCCGTCAGATGGCCAGGGAAGCAGAGGCACTCCTAGAGCAGGAAGTGGAAGCTTTCGAGCTTTGGTGGCGTTCTTTGGACACTGTACCGACAATTAGCTGTTTAAGAAGCAAAATTGAAGATATTCGCGAACAGGAATTAGAAAAGGCCCTCTCCCGTTTGGGGACGGAATTCGCCGAAAAACACCAAGAAGTTATCGAAGCAATGACCCGCGGTATCGTTAATAAAATCCTTCACGAACCCATGGTACAACTGCGCGCCCAACAGGATATCGAAGCGCGTAAGCGCTGTTTACAATCCCTGCAAATGCTCTTTAACCTCAGTGTCGGAGAAGAATATAGTTAGGGACTGGTAATCCACAAAAATTAAGGGCGATTCTATGGGTCTGTTAAGGTGATTTTGAGGGATTGGGAGCGAATAATTTGGCAGCATTCCCCTATCCACAATTTCAAGATTGACAGACCAATAGACTTTTGGCTGTGGAAATGCGGTAATTATGCCCAAATTGAGGGGGTGTTTAACTGATGGAAGTGGGATAGAGGAGGGTGTGGGACCGCAGGGAGCGGTATAATTGATAGTTAGGTGTACCGGGAAGGAGTTCTGTGGTATTGATTCATAACTGCTACTAGATGACCAGATGGCAACGTTCCTTACTGATTCTGCTGATATAGCCAGAGTCTACTACTCTTCAAGATTGAACTTGAAACAGCGTAGTCAGTTGGGTCAGTTCTTGACCCCCGCAACTGTTGCGCGTTTCATGGCAGGACAATTCAACAACCTGTCTGGTCATATTCACCTTCTAGATGCTGGGGCTGGAATTGGAACTTTAACTGCTGCTGTAGTAGAGCGGTTACTGGCAAACCCCGATCAGGTTAGTAGTTGCAGCATTACAGCATATGAAGTCGAACCAGTCTTCTTCCCCTCGCTAAATCAAACCCTCACAGAATGCTGTGCCGCTTTGAACGGAAAAGGAATTCAAGCAGATTATTGCTTGCGGGGGGAGAATTTCATCAAAGCTAGTAGTGAAATGAACTTGCCACTCTTTAAGAAGGTAGTTCCAGGCTTTACTCATGCGATTCTGAATCCACCTTATAAGAAGATTCACAGCCAATCAGCAGAAAAGAAAGTTCTTGCAAGTATTGGGATTGATACTGTAAATCTCTACAGCGCATTTGTTTGGCTTGCCATCGTACAACTTATAGACGATGGCGAAGTGGTTGCGATTACGCCGAGAAGTTTTTGCAATGGCAAGTATTTTCGCCCTTTCCGAAAAGCCTTCCTAGAATATATGAAACTAGATAAAATCCATATATTTGAGAGTAGATCAGCAACCTTCTCAGAAGATGAGGTATTACAGGAAAATATTATTTTTCACGCCCTAAGATCTAAACAAAAACCTAGCACTGTAAAAATAACCAGTAATTCTGAGATGGCATTAGACGAGATTTCAGAATCTAGATATACCCCCTATGACGAAGTGATTGAGCCGAATGATTCTGAACAGTTTATTCATATTGTTACAAATTCTCTCAAGAATTCCTTGAGAGTTCAAATGAATAAAATGCCCTGTACATTGGATGAGATAGGCTTAGAAGTTTCCACTGGTCCAGTTGTTGATTTTCGCCTGAAATCGTCTTTAAGAAACCATTTGAGTGATAGAACTGTTCCCCTACTTTATCCAGAATCTGTAAAAGTAAGGAAAGTAGTGTTTCCTCCTGATAATCCCCGCAAGCCCATTGCGGTAGAAAAAAATAACGAAACAGAAAAATGGTTAATTGAGCCTGGCTGGTATGTTTTGACAAAACGTTTTTCATCCAAAGAAGAAAAGCGTCGTGTTGTTGCTGCTGTGTGTTCTCCTATTGGTTCAAAATCTCTAGGTGTCGAAAATCATCTTAATTATTATCATGCTAAAGGCAGAGGAATGCCTCCTGATGTAGCTAAAGGGTTAGCCGCATTTCTTAATTCAACTTTATTTGATAGCTACTTTCGTCAATTTAGTGGAAATACACAAGTCAATGCTACCGACCTTCGTAGGGTTAAGTATCCATGTAAAAATGACTTAATCCAAATAGGAGTTCAAGTTGGGGACAATGACTTAAACCAAGAAGAAATCGATCAAGTTGTACATGAAGTTCTATCAATTATGGATGAAGCAAGTGCCGCAGTTCAAGCAAACAAACGAATCGAAGAAGCACTGACAATTCTCAAGGCTATCTCTGCTCCTAGAGCGCAACAGAATGAAAGGTCTGCACTATGCTTACTTGCGTTAGCAGATATTCAACCTGATAAACCCTGGAGCCAAGCTACTGCACCAAAACGCGGAATTACAGAAATGATGGATTGGTTCCGTGATCATTACGGAAAACAATATGCACCAAACACACGCGAAACTGTTCGAAAACAGACAATGCATCAATTTGTGCAGATGGGACTGGTGGTTCAGAATCCAGACAAACCAGACCGACCAATTAATAGCCCTAGGTGGTGCTACCAACTTGATCGGCAAGCGTTATCACTGCTTCAAGTTTATGGCTCTGAGCAGTGGGAAGAAGCTCGTAGAAATTATGCGGTTTCAGTGACTAATTGGTTGCAAGCCAGGAATCGAAATCTGCCCATGATTCCTATAACCTTACCCGATGGTCGGGCGATTCAGCTTTCATCAGGTGGGCAAAATATTTTAATTAAAGACATCTTAGAAAGCTTTTGTCCAAGATTTACGCCAGGGGGCGTAGTTCTATATATTGGCGATGCTGGTGATAAATTTATAATCAACGAAACACAAAAATTCCGAGAAATGGGGATTGAATTAGATCCTCACGGGAAAATGCCTGATCTTGTTATCTATCATAGATACCAAGATTGGCTTGTCCTTATAGAAGCGGTGACGAGTCATGGTCCAGTGAATTTGAAACGCCACAATGAACTAAAGCAACTTTTTCAATTAAGCTGTAAGGGTCTTGTCTTTGTTACTGCTTTTCCCAGTCGTAGGGAAATGACTCGTTATCTTGCTGAAATTTCCTGGGAAACAGAAGTTTGGGTAGCTGATCAGCCCGATCACATGATTCACTTCAATGGAGAGAGATTCCTAGGTCCATATTAGAACCCAGAAAAGCGTTCTTAAAGATATCAGTTGTGAAAGTACACCTAACTTCACCGTTAGGTGGCTTAGGTTTTCTGGCTCTTCGGTTTGTGTTATGCAATGGACGGGGGTTATAAGGGATGGAACCCTTATATAGAAAGGCATTTAGCGATTTTTGTCAATTGTTTTTGATCTAGAGCGAACTAATCAATTAAGTCTCTTACCAGATAAGGATTTAGTCGATTTATGTCCCCCTATCGAACCATACCAAGTAACGAAGAACCGGATTTACTATGGCTGCAACCCATGACTACTTAGCCTGGAACCGAACTCGGTGGCAAGCCTTAAATGATTTGATGGAACAGGGAGTTACTCCTGAATATATCGATGGGGGATACGAATTTAATGGCTGGTATTTAAACGATATAAAATATGAGCCGCAGCGGGGTAAAAGTTACTGGTGGGTAAATCGTGATGACTACATGATTTCCTCTGGATTGCTCAAAGGTTATCAAGAAGTCAAACGCTATCCTTTTACAAGATGGCTGCTTTTAAAGCAAGATAATGTTTTTGTTCTCCATAGGATTGCTGAAGATAAAACTAATGGGACTTAAACGCTCAAACGATCAAATCGAGTACAATCGTTATAGAGTCAATACTTAACGTTGAGAGAGCGGCTATGAAATAGACAACCCCAGCCGCGATACCTCTCTGGCTTTGACCAATGGTGTGGGCGTTTTGACAATTGAGAAGAAAATCATCTCCATTCCTGTCCATTTTGGTCAAAATAATCAATGATCCTGAATCTTGGTGATTAAAAAAGCGTTAATTGCTTTTTTATCACTGTTCTCTGCTTGAGAGAGAAAAAAACCTTAACCGAGTAGTATTGACTCCCCCCTCATCACCCCAGCAATTTGTCGGTCTAACTGTTCTAAATTTTCCGCTGGTTCAAGGCAGCATAACCCTTGACAAATTAACCCAAATGTGCTAGAGGGCAAACTGGCATCGACTCGATACACCGCAGTGGGCAAATAGCGACTTAACAGCGACTCGATCGAGCTTTCCGGGGCGCGCAGACAGAAACCGTGACGATAGTGATCGAGGGCAACAAATAAACTGGGGCAAGCGGTGGGGGACTCTTCTAGGATGGTACTAAAAGATTGCAAGGCCTTTTCGGCCCGATCGAGATATTCTAGATTTTCCGTCAATCGCGACAGACGCAATAAATTAGCGATCGCAATTCCGTTGGCCGAAGGGGTGGCATTATCCGTATAACCCCGTTCTCGCACGATCAGATCGAGACTATGATCAGAAGCAGTATTAAAATATCCCCCCTCATCCTCGGCCCAAAACCAGCGATCAAATTCCCCCTGTAAATCGATAGCCGCCTCTAACCAGCCAGTTTCTTGGGGATTAGCGGTTTGCAAGTCCAGCAAAGCCTTAATAAAATAGGCAAAATCCTCCGATTGGGCCAAAACCGAGGCCTGACCCTGATAATTCAAGCGCTGAAAACGTCCATCTAACCACTGATGCTTGAGAATAAACTCGGCCGCTTGAGTAGCCATTTGCCAGTACAAAGGTTCGCTAAAGACGGCAAAGGCCCGGGCTAAACCAGAAATCATCAAACTATTCCAAGCGACAATCATTTTCGTATCCGTTACCGCCGGAATGCGTCCCGGCCAAGAGACAGTTTTCGCCTCCTGATTGTCTCTGGCCGGGGGAAAAAGAGCTAATTGGGCTTGAGAACTGCCATAACGCCGAATAAATAACTTATCGAGCATATTTTCTATCTCCTCCCCTAATTCTCCCCCTTGCCGACGTTGCAGGACATTACGACCCTCAAAATTCCCCTCGGCAGTGACGGTAAAATTAGCCTGCAGCAGCCCCAATTCCTCGGTCGAGAGATAATCCCTTAACGACCGATCCGACCAGACATAAAAGGCCCCTTCCTCCGGCTCCCCATCCGTGGCCTTCTCAAAACTATCGGCATCTTGGGCCGCATAAAAATAACCTTCTGGGGCGGTCATTTCCCGTTTTAGCCAGTTAACCGTGCCTTTAATCCCTCTCTCAAAGGCCGCCTCTCGATCACCCGCACTCCACAAATTGGCTAAATATTCGACAATTTGCCCGTTATCGTAGAGCATTTTTTCAAAATGGGGAACTGTCCACGTCGAATCCACCGTATAACGATGGAATCCTCCCCCCACATGGTCATAGATTCCCCCCAGGGCCAGATCTTCCCCCCGTTGATAGGCCGCTTGCCGGAGGGAATCGTCAAAATCGTCACCAAAGCGACTACCCTGCAAAGCCAGATGAGAATATGGAATCATCGGAAAACTGGGCCGACCGTAATTATTGGGATTAACCCGAATCACCGCCGTATTTGTCTCGATTCCTGTGGCTAAAAGGTAAGGAGCGGCTAAATTGGTCTCTGCTCGGGGTAAAATAGCTGATTGACGCAGTGCGCCCAGCATTTCGGCCGTAAATTTGCTTAATTTCTCCTTTTCCTCGTCATAATAACGACGTACCGATTGCAACACTTGCAGAAAACCGGGCCGGTTAAAGCGCGGTTGCACGGGAAAATAGGTGCCACCATAGAAGGGAATTAAACTATCCGGTGTTAGGAAGACATTCAGAGGCCAACCCCCTTGACCGACCATCATCTGCAATGCTTGCATATAGATACTATCGATGTCCGGTCTTTCCTCGCGATCAACTTTGATCGGCAAAAAATACTGATTGAGATAATCGGCAATGGCTCG
>NZ_JASJFF010001222.1:0-1287 GCF_030065435.1 Microcystis sp. M53603_WE2 | reverse complement strand
TTTACCAGCGATTTGGTTCTGGCAATTGTTATAGAACCTAAGAATAGCAGTCCAAGTCCGTTCGCAAGCCTGTTGACAAGCTGTAGAGTTAAGGTCTTTGACAAAAGGATATTCATCTCTTAATTGAGTTGTGTATCGATAAATATCTTTTTGTCCTACACCTTTATTGTCTGCCCAATATCTAAGACATTTATTCCGAACAAACTGGACTGTCCGAATAGCCTCATCAATGGCTTGATATTGAGATGGTTTTCCTCTAAGCTTGTACTCTAAAACAAACATTTTGCGTTATCGACCTACCACGCAAACTACTCTAGCATACTAAAGTTAAATTGGCAACTATAGATTAGAGTTATTCTTAGTCGTGCTTCGCTGTTCTATGCTGGCGGAACTTTTCATCTCCGAGGTGAAACCGAGGGTTCCTTCAAGCCGACATTATAGGTAAATAAGGAAGCGCACTTAATGCCCCAAGACTAGAATCTACCTCAGTGAAAGCAAATCTTACCTTATTAGCCATGAGTCAATTCTTGTTTCTCTTTTAATGCTTGAGCAAGAATGGCGGCAGCCTCAAAAGAGTCATGTAAACCTTGTCTAGGGAGATCATCTTCAATAGACATCGGTACAATACCAGAATCCTTGAGCAACTCGGCTACAAGAAAGTTAAGTAATAAGAGCTTATCGGAGTAAGACAATTGCTTTAGCAGGGGCGCAAATTGAGTAGTTGTCAGCATGGATTCAAGAAAGTTACGGATTTTGACTTTCTGCACTTTGTCTGAGTATAACACCACCTTTGCGCTAATCCCTGCCCCAAAAGCAGGCTAACTTTGCCGTTGGAGAGAAATCCCAGAAATGTTCAATCTAATCTTTATGGTTCTTCGGTTTGTGTCAGTGCGATGCCGAAGGCACTGCGTAGCAGTACGCCGCTCTGGTAGTGGATTGTTTCAGCTAAAATAGGGCAATAGATTTCGGCTTAAAGTCTTAGATTATAGAATTCATAGCATTTTTCTAATACACCAAATTAGCTGAAACAGTCCAGTAGGGTGCGTTAATGAAATGTAACGCACCTCTTTTTTCTCTAGTCAAACTATTAGAGCCAGTCTTAGGTTAAGTTGCCGAAAAAACATCTAGCCGACGATGCCTCTAGCGACTAGATGCCATGATCAAGTCATGTCTGTCCCTGACTAAAATAGAATTAGCGATTTCCCTAAGAGACCTAATTCCATGACGATTATCACTCTTTCACGTTATGTCACCAGAAACAATGAGATTTTAGGTGGAGAGCCAATT
>NZ_JASJFF010000207.1:0-10331 GCF_030065435.1 Microcystis sp. M53603_WE2 | reverse complement strand
GTGCCAGCCATTGCGGGGATCGGGGGAAAATTCAGGTACTTTTTCCCTGAAAATTAGGTAGTTGACCACCTCAAAACTGGTAAAACCCCACACCCCACACCCCACACCCCACACCCTGCCCCCAGGAAAAGCTTTTTCAGCAAACCCTAATTAAAATTCAAACTTCTGTCACCTCCCTCGATGATGAGACGGTTAATCAACTTTTGCAGAGTCTTTCGGCTAAATTAGCTAAACATCTGGGAAAACCCGAATCCTATGTGATGACAGCTTTAGAATCGGGTATAAAAATGACTTTTGCTGGCACTTTTGAGCCGGTGTGTTATGTGGAGATTAAAAGTGTTGGTTCTATTTCCGCCGCTCAAACTAAAAGCATGAGTAGTGATTTTTGTCAAGAAATTGAGGCTTATTTAGGAATACCGAAAAATCGCATTTATCTAGAATTTGCCGAGGCGAAAGGTGATCTTTGGGGATGGAATGGCACTACTTTTGGCTAATTTATGCCAAAATTATCGGAGATAGGGCTTATTTTAACTCTCTGGTGAGGATTTTTGCCTGTTCAATCCAAGCTAACATCACCGCAATATCGGGACATAAATCGCGTCTTTGCAGATTAGCCACCTGAAAGCGGAGAATCTGTCGATGCAACTGCTGAATTGATGTCTGTGCCAATTGCGGGATGGAAGCAATACCGGCATGAACCAGCAAACCGCAGTATTGACAACCCACGGTGGGAATCGAGGCTAATTCCGCCATTGCCACCCACTTATTAATATATTTAGCCTGAATTTGCATTCTTACTGCTAATTTTTCCTTACCCAATTGCGGACGAACTTTTTGCAGAAGTTGTGCGGTGGTGTCGATACCGCAATCCTTTAATTTTTGGCAATCTTGGTCACTTAACCCCGGCAAATGTTCAATTAACCAGCTTTGCCTGTGGATAAGTTGCGATCGATTCATCGAAATTATTAACTATTGATAAGTAGATTATAGCAGTTAAGTAGGGAGGCACAATTATTTGTAGGATGGGTTAGCGGTAGCGTAACCCATGCGGGCTATCGATTATGAAGAATACATCAGTATTTATAATTTAGTAATTAAATTAATCAGAAATTTTAAAGATGATCTATTAAATGCCACCGTGACGGAACAGTATAAAAAAGTCAAAATTATATAGGGTTTGCTGAAAAAGTCAATTGGCTGATGATGGGGTGAGTTTCCTACACTCCACCGATTATGCCTGAAAGCTTGCATTTTTTGCTTATTCATTTTCGGTACCCAAGAAATACCTTAACCAAGATTGTAAAGTTTTAGCACGTCTTTCAACAGTACTTTCTGAAAGTGACGGACACACTTCTAGTAAAAATTCTCTTGCTCTTTCTGGTTTGATTTCGGAGAGATCATGAGCATTTTGCCACTTAAACCATGCCAAACCCACCTTTGAAGCAATAAATTGGTGAGCCAAGAATCTTTTTTTTGATTTTTCTGACAGACGATCAAGCATGAAACAAGCAGTAGTTGGCTGCACTCGTTCGTCAGCCAGATTAAGAATTTCTGCAGCCCTTCTATAGTAGGAAAACTGCCTTTCTGTAATACCATTTCTATCCAAAAACTGTTGTCGAACAGTTGGCAAAGAATGAGGATATTGAATTAACAGCGAAGATAAATCAACAACTCGTTCTAACCTATCAGCTTGTGGAATATCATGAGAAAGAACCCTGATAGATCGTGATTTTAACCCTGTTAAACTAGATATATATTCATGTTCTGTAGAAATTGTTTTAATGACATTAAATTCTGAAGAATTAATGGAGACAGCCATATCTACTCGCAAATCATCCTCTTTGATTTTTGTGACACAATCTTGCCAAATACTAACAACTTCTAAGTCATTTTCACTTTCATTATCAATTTTTCCTGAGGAAAGGTCAGAGATAGTTTTTGCCAGTAAATTTGCGTGATTAGGACTGAGATTGACATGAAGTATAATTGTCCAAGAACCAGGTATTGCCTGCGCTGGAGTAAAAGCGGGAAGTTTATTGATTCTCTCAAAAGTCAGATCGGCAATTTCTTGAAATAACCGCTCTAATTTATCAATTACACTAGCAACTACAGACCAAGATTTTCTATCTTTAGAATCATTGTCAATACGAACTGCAACTGACAATCCATCACTATCAAGAACTGTTCCAATAGTGGCAAGAGACGAAGTGACTAATTGGAGTAACTTGTCTTTTGTCTCTGCCAAATTCTTATCTTCTGTATTGCGCTGTAAACTTTGAGTATTATAAATTTTTTTAATTAATTCTTCACCAGCAGAAAAAACATTACTATCTGAATATTTGGTTGTCCTGGCTTCTTCAAAAAATATATTAATTCCCTCTGACCATTCAGCTTTTAACTCTGAGTCATCTACTTGCTCTAATAGATTATTACTAAGAGATTGAAGTTCTTGAAGCTGCGTTTTGACATGAGGTGCTTTCGCATAAATTCTTCCCCAAGTGGCCAAAAAATCAAAAGTTTGTTCGGCAATTAAAGGGGTTCCGTCCGCAAGACTAACTTTAAAAAAAGCGTCGAGGGCAGGGGCAAGAAGCGCAAAAATTGGTAATTCCCAACTATTGACAGAAGCGGTAAGAACAAGTAGGCTGATTCTAGATGGACTATCAGGGGGAATACTATTGCGAGATAAAATTGACGCAATAAATAACCAAACAACCTCATTGTTAATCTCGCTGTCATTCTGTAGAAGCTTACGTCCCAATACCCCTAAGCCGATTTCTGAAGCTTTGATCGATCCCAGTGCCAACAGATCTGCAAACTCTCTAACATGACTATCCACCCTTCTCAGATTGCCGAAAGCTCTATCAATTTCTTCTCTAGCGTTATCACTATCGCCAGAGTCTAAAAATTGTTGTACTCTTCTAAGCATCGTTGTCATTCTGTTTGGGGCGAAGGGATAAAGGTAAGACCACTGCGAATTTCAATATCTACACGGGCGTTTTTAGTTTTACGTTTAGAATCCTGAAATGAGTGCGGTTGTGCCTCTGGAGTGACACCACCTTGCTCACTAGCATTTGTAACAAAGCGTTCAGCTTTTCTAAACGCTTGTTTCCGTTCCTCTCGTTGACATTCGCTGCATTGCCCTTTAATATTAGCAAGAAATGATAATCCTTCTTTAGCAGTAACAGGATTTTTTCTTGCCCAAGAACAACTGTATCCACCCTCTTGCTGGATATCGTCTCCTTGAGCTTGTACCCTCCCACGATAAGGTTCTGACGAACTCGACATATTAAATGTTCAAATTTATTCATTTAAGACAATTATATAGTAATTATCAGCAAAAATGTCAAACAAAGCCCAAATACTTGATTAGAATCAATTATCAAAAGTTTAGCTATAAAATTATGTAGAATGCTTTCGACGACGTACTGGGAAATTACCTGACAAAAAAAAGTTGATAGAACCAAAACGGTCTATCAACTCTTAAAGTTATCCATTCAAGAACTAAAAATTAACGTTCCTGAAAGACGATTTTTTTGTCCAGGGAAGGACGGTTATTCGACTTAGAGGGGTACTTACTACCACCACTGCGGGGAGTTTTATTAATCACCGGTTTACTGCTCGTCGGTGCGGGAACTTCCCAATCGGTTTTCATCCACTGGGGACAATTTTGATCGTAGATCATTTGCAGGGCAGCCGCCGCGATCGCTTGGGGATCGTATTCTTCACTTAAATCCCGCACTAAAGGCAAGAAAGAAGCCATACGTTCCCCCGATAAAGCCTCTTTTAGCTGATTTTGCAGCTTGGCCAGGCGTTTTGCTTCTACTTCGGTGCGGCTAGGAATGGGACTAGATTCCAGACGTTGACGCAGACGCTGTTCAATCTGACGCAACAAACGCCGATCGATCGGTTCTACTAAAGATATAGCAGTTCCCGTTTTACCAGCGCGGCCCGTGCGGCCAATGCGGTGAATATAGGTTTCGGCATTATCCGGCAGATCATAGTTAATAACGTGGCTGAGATTTTCCACATCTAGACCGCGGGCTGCGATATCCGTGGCTACCACTAATTTAATTTTGCCCTCGCGGAAACGTTGCACCAGTCGTTCCCGTTGCACTTGGCTTAAGTTACCGTGGTATTCATCCACCGTTTGCCCCGCTTCTTGCAGTTTGCTGGTTAATTCGGCCGCGGTTTGCTTGGTGCGGACGAAAATAATCGCCGATTCTAGGGGTTCGATCTCTAACAGGGGTTGCAGGACTTTTAATTTCGTCCAACCGCGAGGGATCAGATAAATTTTCTGCTCGATCTTAGCAGGAGCGGCCTGGGGTTGAGAAACCGTCACAGAAACGGGAGATTTCAAGAAATTAGCGATTAAATCGCGGATTTCCCGGGGCATAGTTGCCGAGAAACAGGCGGTTTGACGGGTGGAGGGGGATGCTTGCAGAATTTTCTTCACATCATCGATAAAACCCATACTGAGCATTTCGTCCGCTTCATCGAGGACTACCCAGTTTAAGGATTCGAGATGGAGTTTTTTGCGATCGAGCAGATCGATTACCCGGCCGGGAGTCCCGACCACAATCTGGACACCTTTTTCCAGACTGCGGATCTGACGTTCCATGGATTGACCACCACAGACTGTCAGGATAAAGAGACGACGATCATCAGAGAAATCTTTGATGGCGCTGGCCACCTGTTGGGCTAATTCCCGGGTGGGGGTGAGGATTAAAGCTTGAACGTTAGGATTTTTGGTGTCCATGCGTTCCAGTAAAGGCAGGGAATAGGCGGCGGTTTTGCCGGTTCCCGTTTGTGACATTCCTACCATGTCATGCCCTTCTAGAAGGAGAGGGATGGCTTTGGTTTGAATTTCCGTGGGGGTGGTGAATCCAAGCGTTTCTAGGTGTTGAAGACGGCTATCGGATAAACCTAAATTGTTGAAACCAGTGGTCATAGGGATTGTTTTGTGGGAATTAAATAAGAAAAATGGAAAAATTAGACTATTTCGCCGTAGAGATCGTAGGTATCGGCCGCAGTGATTCGGACCTGTACGATCGCACCTAGAATCGCCTCCCCTGTCACATAAACCAAGCCATCCACTTCCGGGGAAAAACGAGCGGAGCGCCCGATTAATTCTCCTGTTTCTGGGTTTTCCTGTTCGATGAGAACATCGACAGTTTGACCGATATAAGCTTGATTTTTGCGTTCCGAGATTGGTTGCTGAGTTAACATCAACCTTTCGCGGCGTTCGTCCATAATTGCCTGTGGCACTGGATCGGGCAGGTCAAAAGCGGCTGTACCTTCTTCGGCGGAGAAGGTAAACACCCCGACGTGATCGAACTCATGACGCTTGACAAATTCCAGCAGATGGCTGAAATGTTCCTCGGTTTCTCCGGGGAAACCGACGATAAAAGTCGTTCGTAAAACCGCGTTCGGGATAGCTTGCTTGATCCGCTCGATAATGCCATCGTTGACTCGTCCTTGCCAGGGACGGTTCATCCCCCGCAGGATGTCGGGATGGGAATGTTGTAGCGGCAAGTCTAGATAGGGTAAAACATTCGGGGTCTCTCGGATCGCCTCGATAACCTTTGGCGTTAACCCGGTCGGGTAAGCGTAGTGAACGCGAATCCAAGGTATATCGACTTCTCCCAGCGCTCGCAAGAGTTCCGCTAATTTGGGTTCGCCATATAAGTCTAACCCATAATTGGTTGTTATTTGCGAAATGAGAATTAATTCTTGCACCCCTTGGCTGGCCAATTGTCGCGCTTCGGCCACAATGGACTCGATCGATCTCGATCGCTGATCGCCGCGCAGCTGGGGAATAATACAGAAAGCACAGCGATAATCGCAGCCTTCGGCCACCCGCAGATAGGCGACTCCCTCGCTGGTGGTGCGATAACGGGGCAGATTTTCGTCGGCGATAAAAGTGGGATCGGCGCTGACTTCCTTGACTCGTTCTCCCGTCTCTACCCGTTCGACGATCTCGACAATTTTCTGATAATCCCCCGTGCCGACAATGGCCACGGCTTCCGGCAATTCCGTCAGGAGTTCATCTTGGAAATGTTGGGCCATACAGCCGGAGATAATAATTTTTTTATTAGCTTCCGCCAGTTCCACGAGGGTGCGAACGGATTCTTCTCTAGCTGCTTGAATGAAACTACAGGTATTAACGATAACGTAATCGGCCAACTCCTCGTCATTATCTACGGGATAGCCGGCCTTGGCCAGCAGTCCTAACATATGCTCGGAGTCGATCCGGTTTTTCTCACAGCCTAGGTGTGAGATGGCGATGGTTGGCTTATTGCCCATGCGATCGAGTATCAACCAAATCTTAAACTTCTCTTTTAATGTTAAGACATTGTGAACTACTCTCAACGGATTTGAGAGCTTCCTGCTTCAATGGGATGCGCTTTCTACCTCGAAAGATAGCAAGTCTTACCTTCCCGACCCAGGCAGGAGTCCTAGTTCCTAAGACCCACACTTTTTCTTGCAACACGACCCCCCGAAGCTCGGTTATCGCTTAAGGAATAGTGGTCAAGACCCGTTTATGATAACATAGTTTTTTGGAATTGTCTATATACAAAGTCAGCATTGATGAGGGGAACTGTGGGGCGAATTACTTCGCCCCTTGAAAAGCCCCGTCCCATCGCACTAAGCGCGAGGGACGAATGCTGGCACTAAGTTAAAATAATTTCCCCCCCGTGGAACCGTGGGTAGGCCTTCACCCTGTTAAAATGGGTGAGCGGCGCATGGTTGGGGACGCTAAGAGTAGTATACGCTGTGAACTTAATTGCAACTTTCAAGACAAAAAACCCGATTATTGGCGTGGTTCATCTCGCCCCCCTGCCCACTTCCCCCCGTTGGGGTGGCAGTCTCAAGACGGTGATCGAGCGGGCTGAACAGGAGGCGACGGCTTTGGCTGCCGGTGGTGTTGATGGTTTGATTATCGAGAATTTTTTTGATGCCCCCTTTACTAAGCAACAGGTGGATCCCGCCGTGGTTAGCGCCATGACGTTAATTGTTGATCGCATTAAAAATCTGGTGGTCTTACCGATTGGTCTTAATGTTCTCCGCAATGATGCCCATAGTGCTTTAGCGATCGCTACCTGTGTTAATGCCCAATTTATTCGGGTTAATGTGCTAACGGGGGTTATGGCCACCGATCAGGGCATTATTGAGGGTCAGGCCCACGAACTCCTGCGTTATCGCCGCGAATTGGGGTCTGAGGTCAAAATTTTAGCGGATGTTTTAGTTAAACACGCCCGCCCCTTGGGAACCCCTAATCTGACTACGGCAGTGCAAGATACGATCGAACGGGGACTGGCAGACGGGGTGATCCTCTCCGGTTGGGCCACCGGTAGCCCCCCTAGTTTTGAGGATTTGGAACTGGCAGTGGCGGCGGCCAAGGGAACACCGGTTTTTATCGGCAGCGGGGCTGATCTGGACAATATCGGGCGGTTACTGCCGGCTGCTGATGGGGTGATCGTGGCTAGTTCCCTCAAGCGTCATGGCAAAATTACTGAACCGGTGGATCCGATCCGGGTGTCGCAATTTGTGGAAACGGCACGCCTGATCAACGATCAAAAGGCAAAAATTGATAATTCGCTGCCTTCTTTGCCTCTGTCCACATAACCCCTTGCTAGAATGGCGGATAGTTTCAGGGGATAGCTATCCTAAGTTTTTAGGAATTGAAAACGTCCTAATTAACACAATATGGTTAGGGAATTTTTCCTTTCAACAAAGTGCATTGAGATTTCTCTCCTGACTCCTGACTCCTGAATTCTGCTGTAATTTAATCTAAATAATATTATGCGTCGTCGTTCTGTACCTTGGATTCATCGCTACTCCCGGCCCCTAATTGGGGGCGTTTCGATCGTGGGGGCGATTCTGACCGGCTATTTAACCATTACCAAACTGACGGGAGGGGCTGCTGCCTGTACTGCCGGGGCTAGTGATGGGGCTGGTTGTAGTGGTGTTCTGAATAGTCCCTACGCTACGGTTTTCGGGCTGCCCTTGAGTTTGTTCGGTTTTTTGGCCTATATTGCCATGGCGGTTTTTGCCCTCAGTCCTCTATTTATCAATGGGGAAACTCAGAAAAATCTCCGCAAAAGTTTAGAAAATAATACCTGGTTATTGCTGTTAGCGGGGGCGACGGCGATGGCGGTATTTAGTGGTTATTTAATGTATATTCTAGCCACGGAATTAAAGGAATTGTGTCCCTACTGCATCACTTCAGCTTTGTTCGCTTTAACCCTATTAATTCTCACAATTATCGGTCGCGAATGGGAAGGTTTAGGACAAATTATACTGCCGATGGTTGTAGTGGCAATGATTACTTTTGTGGGAACTTTAGCGGTTTATGCGGGAGTAAATTCCCCGACGGTGGCAGGAGGAAAAGAAGAAATTACCCGGCCAATGACAGCGGCTACACCTCCCTACGGTTGGGAAGTAACCACGGTTTCGGAAGAGACAGAAATCGCCCTGGCTCAACATTTAAAAGCAATTGGTGCGAAAGAATACGGGGCTTTTTGGTGTCCCCACTGTTACGATCAAAAACAGTTATTTGGTAAGGAAGCGGGAGAAATCCTCAAAAAAGAAGGGGTTTATATCGAATGTGATCCCCAAGGGGTTAATGGTAATCCTCAAGCTTGTCGCGATGCCGGAATTAAAGGTTTCCCCACTTGGATTATTAAGGGTCAAGAATATTCGGGAACCCAAAGATTAGAGAAATTGGCTGAGGTTTCTGGTTATACTGGCCCGATGAATTTTAAATATACAGTTCCGGGACGTAAGTAGGAAAATATTGAGGGGTTGAACCCTGTTCAGCCCCGACATTTTATGGTGTTTGTTCTCTAGATAAAGTAGAACTTTAATTTTGTTCTTAGCAATAGAGGGAGATTGAAAGTTGCCAGATTTTGATCAACCTATACCCCAAGACAAACTTGACATTATTGATAAAACTAGAGCCAATTTATTTGTTTGGCGAGGTCAGTTTTCACCCCAACTGATAGAGACTATTTTAAGTTTCTATTGCCCATCTAATTCGGTCATCCTCGATCCTTTTGTGGGTAGCGGAACTGTTTTGCTAGAGGCAAGTTATTTATCCCTAGAAGCTTATGGATTTGAGATTAATCCCGCTGCTTATATCATGAGTCGTACCTATGAATTTATCAATGATTCTCAAAAAAAAGAAGTTCTTAAAAACCTGAGAAATATCCTCGATCAAGAATTTCCTTTGAGAATTTTTGAAGTCAGTGACCAAGTAGAAAATTTAGTAGATAAATTGCAAAATACTAGGAATATGCTACCGGATCGGTCAAAGGTTTTATTTGATGCTTTAGTAATCATTTTTGATGTGTGTAACAATAAAATTACTCAGGAATTTATTCAGAAAAAATTTTTACATCTTAGCAATATAATTACTAAGCTACCTTACTCTCAAAAGCCGATCAGGGTTGAATTATCTGATGCTCGTTCTCTACCACTAAAAAATAATCAGATAGATTTTGTTGTGACTTCTCCACCCTATATAAATGTTTTTAATTACCATCAAAATTATCGTCAATCTGCTGAAATCTTAGGATGGGATTTACTCAAGATAGCCAAGTCAGAAATTGGTTCTAATAGAGCAAATAGGAGTAATCGTTTTTACACTGTAGTACAATACTGTTTAGATATGGGTGACATTTTAAAGGAACTGGCAAGAGTCAGCAAGCAGCAAGCAAGAATTGTTTTAATTGTAGGACAAGAATCTAACGTTCTTGGCGTACCTTTTTATAATGCTGATATTATTGAAAAAATAGGTGTCAAAGCCAAGCTATTTCAGAAAGTATTAAGACAAAAAAGAAAATTTAAGAATAAATTTGGTAAAGTTATTATAGAGGATATAATTAATTTTATCAACTTAAATAATCAAGTTAGCCAAGAGGTAATAGAACAAATTTCTAGAGAGGTAGCATTTGAGGTATTGGAAAGCAGTAGGCTGTTTGTATCTTCAGAAAACCAGCTATGTTTAGAATCAGCAATTGCCAAAGTCAATAATATTCAAAAAACACCAATTTTAGATAAGAGATTATATATTGACCCTGTTAATATTTAATTTTAACGAATTGAAAAGATTTGATGCTTTTTCACAATTTATTGACTATTGCTATAGTTGTAATTAAACAGTAAACAATCCCAACCCAGCAACTAACTAGGGTCTGCTGAAAAAGTTTTCCCTGGGGGCAGGGTGTGGGGTGTGGGGTGTGGGGTGTAGGGTTTTACCGATTTTCAGGTGGTCAACTACCTAATTTTCAGGGAAAAAGTACCTGAATTTTCCCCTCAATCACTCCAAT
>NZ_JASJFF010001357.1:0-2130 GCF_030065435.1 Microcystis sp. M53603_WE2 | reverse complement strand
TTTGTTGTGGCAATCCCGAAATCAAATCCAAACTATAGTTAACTATTCCCACTCCCTGAATTAATTCCACTGCCTGATAGATATCCTTAACGGTATGCGATCGACCAGAAACCTGTAATAATGGTTCTTGAAAAGCCTGTACTCCTAAACTAACCCGATTGACTCCCGCGCTAATATAACCCTGTAATTGTTCTACACTAAAGGTAGCCGGGTCAATCTCCATAGAAATCTCTATATCGGCCGCAAAATCAAACTTTTTGGCTAAAGTATCCAGAATTGATCCTAATAATTCCGCCGGTAACAGGGAAGGAGTCCCCCCCCCAAAAAAAAATTGTTTCTAGGGGTTTCCCCGTCCCCTGACTAAGACTAATTTCTTCTTGTAATATTTCCACATACTCCACCACAGGGGGAAAAGTCGCCGGATTGGTGCGATTACCAAGGACAAAAATCGGGAAATCACAGTAAAAACAGCGCCGACGACAGAAGGGAATATGAATATAAACCGAGGTTACGGGGTGAAAATAGGGCATTATATGAGGAAAAAGGAAAAAAGGGAGTGTGGGGTGTGGGGTGTGGGGTGTGGGGTGTGGGGAGAATAAAGCTGCCTCCTGCCTCCTGCCTCCTACTGTAATTTCGTTTATCTTCGTTAAGATGTATTATGGCTGGGGAGAACATCTCCTAGAATGGAGGCAACTTTCCCGACACAAATTAGGAGAAACCCACAGATATAATATAAAAGCATCCATACTCATTATTTTTCTACCATCATTCCCCCTCTATCCTCTCTGGTATTATCCCCATGCTTGATGCTGTCATAATTTTACTATTCGTCTTCGCTGTTGCCAGTATTGGTTATAGTGGTGTTGACTTGCTGCCGGTTACTGTCCAGTTGCAAATCAGCAATATTGAAGCTTTACGCTGGTTATCGGCGGGTTTTGCCTCAATTATTGGTTTAGCCCTTGGTTTAGTTGCCCAAACTACCTATCGTCGTCTGGAAACCCAAGTACGGCAAACTCCGATCGAAGTTATTTTAACCCGTTCGGTCGGTCTAGTTATCGGTTTGTTGATTGCTAATCTGATCCTAGCTCCGATTTTCTTCCTACCGATTCCCAGAGAATTCTCGTTTATCAAGCCGATAATCGCCATTTTAGGCAGTGTTATGTTTTCCTATCTGGGGGTTAGTTTAGCTGATACCCACGGTCGCACTTTTTTGCGTCTGATTAACCCCAATAGTATGGAATCAATTTTAGTGGCAGAAGGAACCCTGCAAGCGGCCGCCACCAAAGTTGTGGACACCAGTTGTATTATCGATGGTCGTATCGAACAATTGTTAGACACGGGATTTATCGAGGGACAGATACTCATTCCCCAATTTATTCTTCAGGAATTGCAGCAGTTAGCGGATGGCAGTAATGACCAAAAACGAGTCAGAGGAAGACGCGGATTAGATATCTTAAACCGGATGCAGCAAGAATTTCCCGAGCGCATTATCATTCATCCAGCCGATTATGAGGATATTAGCACCGTAGATGCTAAATTAGTCCATCTTGCCCAAGAGATTAACGCCACCTTGCTCACGAACGATTATAATCTCAGTAAAGTGGCCAATCTGCAAAAAGTCACCATCTTGAATGTCAACGATCTCGCCCAAGCAGTACGCCCGATCTACTTACCCGGGGATACTTTGGATCTGAAAATTCTCAAAGCAGGAAAAGAACCCACCCAAGGCATCGGTTATCTAGAAGATGGCACGATGGTAGTGGTAGAAGAAGGAAAAGATTATCTGGGGGGAGAATTGCGGGTAGTGGTGACATCTGCACTGCAAACCTCGGCCGGACGGATGATTTTTGCTAAACCCCAAAATTCCCTAATTGCCTAAAGGGAATAAAACCCAAAAAAGCCTCAAATACAGAGCCAGAGGGGATTGTATTTGAGGAATTTCATTTTTTAAGGGAAGTTAAGTCACTAACCGAACTATCTAGCCAATTTATATCTAAATTAGGCCGGTTTATTGATTACAGCCATGGACTGACGAGCAAAACCGAAATAACTATCCCAGAATTGTTTCTGACTATCGAGGGCAACCTTGGTGGCGGTTTCTTGGGCGGTTAGGTAGGATTTCACCCATTC
>NZ_JASJFF010001097.1:0-1143 GCF_030065435.1 Microcystis sp. M53603_WE2 | reverse complement strand
GGGATTAAGGGGGGATCGGCACCCCCCTTATCAAGGGGGGATTAAGGGGGGATCGGCACCCCCCTTATCAAGGGGGGCAGGGGGGATCAGAGGCAAAATCTATCTTCAATTTAATTATAACTACTTACTTACCTACATTATTCTCATTCCGAGATTTCGATCGAATTAAACGATCTTTGCCAACGTTTTTTCCAGTGGCTAGTCGGTTCTAAATCAGAGAGAGCCTGTTCGCTGCGACGACGTTGTATAATCACTTCGGCTGGGTCAGTTAAAGTCGCGTCTCGATAGGGAATAGCGGCTTTAGTTTGCAGATGTTCCCGTTCCTGTGCCGATAGAGATGGGGGTAAGGACAAAAAACTGGCTATTGTCCCTGGCGATCGCCGTCCGACGCTATCGGTGGCTCCAATCTGCAATCCTGCTAATTGTAAAGCCCTTCGCACCGAGGCAGCACAGGAATAGGTGACTAAATAACCCGTCGGACTCAGGCATTTGGCCACTAAAGCTAAAAACTCCACCGTCCACAGTTGCGGACATTTACCCGGGGAAAAGGGATCGAGAAAAATTGCCTCTGCTTGAAAACCCGCCTCAATCACCTTGGTTATCGTCTGTCGCGCATCCCCGATTAACAGTTTAGCGGTGAGATTAGGCAAGTCTAGCCGGTGATTATGGGCAAAATCATTTAAATATTCGGGAATTGGTTGATTCCAACTATTTAAGAGATTCTCTCTAATAGCCGCTAGGGGAACCATTCGATCGCTTTCTAAAGCTAATAATTCTACCCGACAATCCCCCCTAACTTGCCAAATGGCTGCCAACGCAGCGGCGGCATTATACCCTAAGCCGTAACAAATGTCAAGAATTTTCAGATTATTGCTCTGGTCTGCTTTCGCTGCCAGACGACTGGAGAGGATAAATTTTTTCTCAGCCTCTTCCCTTGCCCCGGAGGTAGAATGATAACATTCGCCGAATTCGGTCGAAAAAAAGGTATAAGAACCATCCTCAGTGACTTTTTGCGGGTAAGCTTCGGGGGAGACAAGCATGGTGATGGAGAATGTCTTTGAGGTGAATATCGGTTTCCAGCAGGCAAGCATGACCACTATTGGGCAGAATCGTTAATTTTGCGGCGGGTAACTGCTGAATTAG
>NZ_JASJFF010000073.1:0-1782 GCF_030065435.1 Microcystis sp. M53603_WE2 | reverse complement strand
ATTATTACCGGGAAAACTCTCCCCGATTCAGGCACGGTTGACATCGGTTCCACTATTCATATTGGTTACTTCGATCAACAATCCGATGATCTCAATATCAACGAAAATCAAAGAGTGATCGAATATCTGAAAAGTGTGGCCGAATTAGTCAAAACCCTAGACGGTAGCGTGATTACCGCTTCCCAGATGTTAGAAAAATTTCTCTTTCCTCCCGATCAACAGTATGCACCAATTTATAAACTTTCTGGAGGGGAAAGAAGACGCTTATTTTTACTACGAGTTTTGATGAGTGCGCCTAATGTTTTAATCCTAGATGAACCCACCAATGATCTCGATGTGCAGACTTTAGCAATTTTAGAAGAATATTTAGAGGACTTTAACGGTTGTGTGATTGTTGTTTCCCATGATCGCTATTTTCTCGATCGAGTAGTTGATACTATTTTTGCCTTTGAAACCGGGGGTAATATCCGTCAATATCCAGGCAATTATTCCCTTTATCTCGATCAGAAAAAAGAGGAGGAGGAACCAAAAGAAAAAAAAGTCACCCCAAAAACTGTTAAAGCTTCTCCGTCACCTGTCAATAAAAAAATCTCTTTTAAAGAGAAAAAAGAATACGAAGATATCGAAAAACAAATACCAATTTTAGAAGCAAAAAAAGCCGAAATTGAACAGGTACTTTATGGAGAACCCCTAGAAGATTTTACCAAAATAACCGCTCTGACCGAAGAATTAGCTCAATTAAGTCAAAAAATTGATAATTTAACCGATCGCTGGTTAGAATTAGCGGAAAAATTAGGCTAGGATAATCCCTATTTTCCCGATCGATTTAGTTAGGGTTGGCTGAATAATGGTAAAACCCTTTTAAAATAAGGCTTTTGACCTGCTAAAACTCCGATGTTCATGCTGCGAAAATAGGATTAAGACCTTCAAAAACCTTGCATCATCCTTCTTTTAGTACATAAACTGGTACAAAAAAAGAGGATAACAAAGCCTGAAACGACCGGTTACTGACTCCTAACCCCACCAACAAACTTTTTCAGCAAACCCTAGTTAAAACTGAGTGATAATTTCTGGTGAATCATCCTCATCCATGACCAGATCTACCGACTCCACCCGCAAGAGGGCCAAATTATCGTTAACCACCCCTTGAAGATAGATTTCCCCCATCCCTTCACCCCCCAGATCGATCGAGCCGAAAACTTGACCGGTTTTGGTATTAAAATTAAACTGAAAATAATTAGCCGAGGAAATTCCCTGGCTGACATTATCGTATTTAGCGATCTCTTGACCACTGTTATCATAAAAAGATACTTGAAAATTTTCTAAAACTCGCATTTTTCCCGAACCTTTTTCCGAAAAGATAGTCGGGGCCGTTTTTTCATCATAACTAAAAGAACCTTTAGCTGTATAGCCTTGATTTCCCAACCATTGAAAATCGAGCGTCACTGCTAAAACCCCTTGGCTATTCATGTTAGCAACTAAAAGCCAAGCTAATAAAGTCAATATTATCTTTTTCATTAGTCGGTTATTTCATTTACAGCAGTTATCCTAATGGTGAGGTAGGAACAAAATCGGTAAAACCCCACACCCCACACCCTGCCACCAGGAAAAACCTTTTCAGCAGACCCTATTATAGCAAAGGGATTGCTACTTGCTTCCAATTAAGTAGGGAGGCACAATTATTTGTAGGATGGGTTAGCGGTAGCGTAACCCATGCGGGAGTTGGGTTTCATGCTTCAACCCAACCTACGTTCATCTTATATTTACTTCCACCCACCTACT
>NZ_JASJFF010000134.1:0-3260 GCF_030065435.1 Microcystis sp. M53603_WE2 | reverse complement strand
TTCAATATGAATCAAAATCCAGACTTCTTGTCCCTCAAGTAGCCAAGCCTTATAAAGTTTGTCAGCGAAACGTTTTTTTGTCTTTGCTGAAGCGGTAATCCGTTTGAGTTCTTTTTCCAGGGATTCGGGAATTTTTGTCCAATCAATTAGTTGGTGAACTTCAGGAAAAAAGAAGCATAAAAACGCTTCAAAATACTCGGTTAATGCTTCTTTCCAGGGTTCATCATAATTGGCGGTTTCTGATGTCATGTTTATATGGATTCGGTAAAATTTCAGGATTTATCTGGCTGATAAGTTGCTTGAAAATAGGAAGCGCTAAGGGAATTTTTTTATAAAGATTTCGCTGGCATTCTTCTAATACTTGTTCTGAAATAAGTATTTTAAATAAGCCAATTTCAGCCATTGTCAGCACTGCTCGACTTGCACCTGTTTTAGAAGCTGCACCGGCAATTAAGATACTGGAATCAGCAAAAATCCTCTTCATCTTAATGTTTTTCTTGGTATATTTTTTGCCTTTCTTCGTCTAATCCTTGTAATAAATCATTTAGTGTAACATTGGCTTCTTCTCGAATTGTTGTAATTTGGTCAGACAGTTGAGGGACTTTGGGTTGTTGTAAAGTCAACAAAATAATACCCTCAATTTCTATTAAATTTAATAAATCTCCTTCGCAAATATTGAGTTTATCTTGGATAGCTTGAGGAACATTAATTGTTCCATTTTTTTCTAAGCGAATAGCAAAAGACTTCATGATTGATAAGTAGGTAGGCGTTAAAAATTATCAGATACCCCTCTTAATAAGGGGGGACTAAGGGGGGATCGGCACCCCCCTTATCAAGGGGGGCAGGGGGGATCGAACCTTAAATCGATTTTTAATTTAATTATAACCAGCTACTTATTTATTGACGTGATTTATTTAGAATAATAGCATTTTTTGATAGTGCGGTCTGCTCCTCAGAAAATCCAGAAAACGGGTTTCTCAAAGAAACCCGTTTTCTAAGGGGTTAGGTTTCGGGGATCGCAGGCTGTTCAGTTCTGCGAGCATTGGTGAGAAGTTAAGCTTGTGTGTAATTTGTCAAGGGGTTATTGAAAAAAAATTGGGGACTACTTCGTTGCCGGTCAGGAAAAGGTGCTACAATCAGCTTGACTGTTGATTTTCGCTTTGTTTTGACAACTCCTAAATCCTGGTTTTTCGGAGAGGCGAAATACTTAACTGGA
This sequence comes from Microcystis sp. M53603_WE2, assembly GCF_030065435.1. Lineage (NCBI taxonomy): Bacteria > Bacillati > Cyanobacteriota > Cyanophyceae > Chroococcales > Microcystaceae > Microcystis > Microcystis sp. M53603_WE2. The sequence goes on along the minus strand of NZ_JASJFF010000134.1, from coordinate 2,044 downwards.
TCGGTAGCTAAACCTTTTTGATAGGCGACATTAAAATGATAAAGACCCCGATAAATCATCTCTAAAGAAATGCGGTCAAAGGGCAGAACCAACTCATCGGCAACGGCATCACCCAAATCAACTAAAACAGCATAAAATAACCAAGTTCCCCAGATTTGTAATTGAATACCATTGAGTGAACCCGTCCATAAATAACTCAAGCCAAGTAATCGCTTAACTGTATTAAAAGCTTCTTCAATTCGCCAACGTCGTCGATATAAATCAGCTACTACATAGGGAGGTAAAACCGTAGGATCGAGGACAGAAGTTAGATAGGAATGCCAAATATTTTTTGAGCGAACTTCCACTAATCTGAGAGTTAGAATCGGAGTATTATTCTTGCCACAGCCTAGCCGAATTAACTTATCCCGCAATCCGTAACTATCACTAAAAACTTTGACGATTTGGATAGATGCTCCCTTTTTTAGGCGAGTAATAAAATCAATTTTTGCCTCGATTAATCGCTGCCAGAAGAAAAAATGATAGAAACCTCGGTCAAGTAATAATAAAGTCTTTGTTTTTACCAAATTGAGAATGTCTTTTTCAAAGTTTACCTCAGAGCTATTAGGATTATTCCTAAACCAAATCTCGACGGGTAAACGGGTTACTAGGTCAATTACTACCCCAATTTTTCCCGCTAATTTTCCAATCGGGACATCTTCAAGACTTTTTAACTTACGAAACAAAGCTTCAAGTGTTGAACCATCTACTATCCAAATTTCTGCAAAAATTGAGCGGGTAAATTGAACACTTTCTGGTAAAGGACGATTGATTCGCTCATGAGATTTTTGTCTTAACTGAGGAAGTAATTCTTTTAAAACTTTCTCAAATAAGATAGCTGGAAAAGTCAAAAATCTCTCAGAAATAGCTTTTTGAGTGACCACCGTTGGCTTGATCCATAAAAACCCTTCTCTGGCTAACAGACGAGTTAAATCTTGAACTCCTGGAACATTTCGACCCAACAAAGTTAATACGGCAGCTATCATAAAAGGGAGGTTAAGAATACGATTTCTTAACCCTAATTGACGGTAAAAGGCTTGTTGAGAATGTATGGCGGGGGTTAATAAAGCTTCGAGGGAAGCGGCAACCGCTTCATTTTCTGGTTGAGGTGAATGTTGTTTCTTCCCATGATCTCGATTGGTTTTGGCGCGTTTCATCTCTGGTAATAATATTATCAATTGCTTCTATTTTAAGTGTTCGGACACGAGCGACACTATGTTATTTGTACGAGGTGAAGAGCGATCCCGAAGGGATCCGCGAAGCGGCACGCCATATCTAGACAAGCGATCACCCCTATCTAGTAAGCGATCGCCCTATAAGCGCAAGAACTCACCTCCTGTCGCCATTAGGTAAAAATAGTCAAAACCCAGACTTGGCAAACTTTTCCTGCTTACAATAAGAATTGTAACAATAAGCTTGACAAATTGCAGATAATCTTAACTTCTCACCAATGTTCTGCGAGGATGGCTGAACTGCCGTTGATCGCAGCGGCAGCCACCGGGTTGAGTCCCCAAAATGCCCCGACTGCCACCACTAACAGGTTGGGCAGAGTAGCGATCGCCAAACTCTCATAGGCAGTGGCAAGGGTATGTTGCGCCAGGGCAAAGGTGTAGCCAAGGGGCTGGAGATCGTGGCTGTGCAAGATGACATCTGCGGCCGCTTCAAAATCCCCTCTCCCTAGAGAAATGACCACCTGATCCTCCCGGGCAGCCAAGCAATCACTACCACTGTCGGTTATCCAAGCCACCCGCTTACCTTGGCGGCGCAACTGTTCTTGGAGTCCCTCAACAGCAGCCGCATCGGTGGCGAAGTAGATGCACTGATAAGGGATGCCCCAACTCACCAGCAGCTACGGGGTAGTCAAGTCCTGAAAACTTTCGCGAGTAAAGGCCAGAGTATCCACCTGAGCCAGCTTTTCCAGTACCCTAGCATTGCGGATGTAAACGCCTTGTTGCGCTGCCGCCGTCAGGGCCGAAACCACTGCCAAGGGAGTAACGCCCCGCAG
>NZ_JASJFF010000095.1:0-1224 GCF_030065435.1 Microcystis sp. M53603_WE2 | reverse complement strand
TAATGCAAGGTTTTTGAAAGTCCCAATCCTATTTTCGCAGCATGAACATCGGACTTTAACAGGTCAAAAGCCTTATTTTAAAAGGGTTTTACCATTATTCAGCAAGCCCTAATTAGGCATTAAAGAGCATAAATAAGCTTATTTATGCTCTTTATTGAATTTTTAACCTGAGATCTCTTTTTTATTCGATAAAATACCCGCCGGTGCTACTCGCCTCGCTGTCGGTTGTGGTAAGCTGTACTGAATTTAAACTGCGTAAGAGTCTCTGAGCGCCCATTTATAGGGATTGCCGCCTCTGGAGGTTCCTTTCTCTTCCCTCCCCAGTTCTGAAAAGATACTTAGGGCTTGCTGAATAAATCTAAAAACCTTGTTGGGTAAGACTTTTAGACTTTTTGTCAATCAAAAATTACCAGATCTGGGAGTGATCGGGGGGGGGAAATTTAGGCACTTTTTCCCTGAAAATTAGGTAATTGACCCCCTCAAAATCGGTAAAAACCTACACCCCACACCCTGTCCCCACGAAAAACTTTTTCAGCCAACCCTAAGTACACTGGCAAAATTTACCCTTTTTTTGTTCAGGTTGGTTAAAAATTTAGCAATAATAAACCCAAAAAAAAGAGAGCTTGCGCTCTCCTTCTTGGTTATTTGCTAATTTTACTAACTGGCGACAATATATTCCTTGACGTTGGCCCGGCGACGGCGTAAATGAGCTAGGGCCTGGTGTTCTAATTGTCGCACCCGTTCCCGACTGATGTTCATTCTCTGACCGATTTTGGCTAGGGATAACTCCTTGCCATCGGTTAAACCGAAACGGAGAGTAATCACTTCCCGTTGTTGGGGGGTTAATTCGGCCAGGAGATTGGCTAAGTCTTGCCGTAATAACTCTTGGGTGATGAAGGTATCGGGAGAAACTCCGCTATCTTCTAATAGTTCCGACAATTCCGTATCTTGGTTATCGCCGACGCGCACATCAAGGGAGATGGGTTGACGAGCCATACTGAGATATTCGCGGATTTGAGCGGGTTCAAGCTCTAATTCCAGGGCAATCTCGGCAGGAGTGGCACTTCTCCCCAGTTTTTGGGCGAGTTCGCGCTGGGTTCTTTTAATTTTATTCAGTTTTTCGGTGATATGGATGGGTAAACGAATGGTGCGGGCCTGTTGAGCGATCGCACGGGTAATCGCTTGTCGAATCCACCAGTAGGCATAGGTAGAAAATTTATAACC
>NZ_JASJFF010000955.1:0-5755 GCF_030065435.1 Microcystis sp. M53603_WE2 | reverse complement strand
GTTATGGATGCCAAGATATCGCTTTTATACTTATCCTGATGTCATGGTGATTAAAGACAAACCATTATATGAAGGAAAAGGCACAAACACTGTAACTAATGCGTTAATCATTGTCGAGGTTTTATCGAAATCAACTAGAGATTATGACCGTACTGATAAGTTTAAGTTTTATCGCTCAATTCCTGAGTTTAAAGAATATATTTTGATTGATCAATACCGTTATTATGTTGAACAATTTTATCAACAAAATAATGGGGAGTGGTTGTTTAAAGCATCTGAATCAGACAAGGATACTTTAAGGTTTAATTCTGTGGATTTTCAAATGTCATTGCTGGATATTTATCAACGCATTGATTTTAATTTAACTGAAGAATAATGACTAAATCCAATCTCGACTATCTACAAGAATCAATGGTTAAAATCCTCAATGAAAAAGGGGATACGGTGGGTTCTGGGTTTATTATTCGAGAAGATGGTTATCTCATTACCTGTCATCACGTTATCTATCTTTTACCCTCTTTAAAAGTAAATTATCAAGGGAAAGAATACGCATCTCAATGGTGTCAAGAATATTCTAATCCAGAAGTTGATATTGCTATTCTTAAGATTAAGATTGAGAATGCTAAACCTGTGAAGATTGTTAATTTTCAAGCTGGGTTAAATTGCGTCACAGTTTATGGATTTCCTAGAGAAAAAGAGAAGAATTTTCCAGAAGGATTTGATGTGAATGCCGATAAAATTACTGTCAGTGCGCCTTTAAATCTGCTTTCGACTTATCCTAATAATAAGATTGAATATAAGAATCCTTGGAATAAATTACCTGATAAATCTTCTAATTTTCTGACTCACAGAATTAATGCTAAGGTTGATAGGGGTACAAGCGGAGGTGCTGTTTTTTCGGAAGAATTAGGAGGAGTTTTAGGGGTTATTCAATCGAGTAAAACTGATGAAAGTTATGTGATTCGGTGGGATAATATTTTAGATATTTTAGATAAACTGGGGTTAGAACCTACCAAAAATGCTGTTTGTCGATTTTTAGAAAAAATTTAAGATGAATTTCAATATCTTCAATTCTTTCATACTCGTCAAAAAATCTCGTTATTAAAGCAATATATTCCTATTGAAGTTACTTTAGAAAGACGCTATAACCATGAGATTGAAACATGGCAAGCTTATACAGGTGATGAGGGAACATTAAAGAAAATCTATGCCTTAAAAGGGTTTACTGAGGAACAGCAACGGGAAGAAAGTAAAAAAGTGCAAGTTGATTGGGAAGAAGCCAAGGATAAACACAATAAAATGATGATTCTTGCTGATCCTGGAATGGGTAAATCAACTCTTTTAAGGATGGAAGCATTAAAAATTGCTAGGGAAGAATTAGGGAAGTTAGGTGTTAATACTCCTCAACCCTTCTTAAACAATCGGGAGAAGGTTAAGGTTAAGGATGTGATTCTTCCTTTGTATTTTCGGCTATCTGAGTTAGCAAATAAATTGGCAGAAAAAAATGATGACATTACTAATATAATACCTCAGTTAATTGATAAAAATTTTCAGATTGAGTCTATTGTCAAAGAAAAGCTAGAACAGGGAAAATGTGTCTTATTTTTAGATGCTTTAGACGAAGTTTCTTCTATACAACTACATAAGCTAAATACAAAACTTGAGAATTTTTTAGATAATTCTCCTTGTAAAATTTATCTAACTTCTCGCATTGTGGGTTATGGTGGCAAATTTTCAGGGGAAGTCAAAGAGGTAGAAATTGTTCCCTTTACTGATCAAAAGACAGCCGAATATATCAAAACCTGGTTTGTTAATGCGGAAGGTTATTTAGAGAATGATTTGGTATCAGCGGACGGTTTAATTGAGGAGTTGAAAAATAAACCGCAAATTCAGGGTTTAGCACAAAATCCTTTATTACTTTCTTTGATTTGTAGTCTCTATCAAACTCAAAATTTAATTCTGCCAGCAAAACGCAATGAAGTATATAAACAAGCAGTTGATTATATGCTGCGTGATTGGGTAGAAAATAGAAAGCTGGTATCAGTATCAGGCGGAAAGCGGATAGCGAAGATCAGATTATTAGAGATTGTGGCTTATGAGTTATCTTGTCGAGAAGAAGAAATTTTTATTTTTCAAGAAGAAGACTTTTTTAATGTTTTAGAAAGATATTTACGTCATGAAGAAGTATCAACAATTTTCCAGCAATCAAATAGTGATGAATTGATGATAGAGTTGTGCGAAGAAGATGGGATTATTCAAAAGTTTCATGAAAAAGGAGATCAATATCTATTTTTACATCGGACTTTCCAGGAGTATTTTACTGCTTGTTATCTTCATCAACGAATCAAGAAAAATCAAGAGGATGGAATTGCGTTAGTCAAGGCGCATTTCTGGGATCATGATTGGCATGAGACGATTATTTTGTTAGCCGGGATGATGTCTGATGCTAGTCTTTTGTTAGAAGCAATTTTACAGGAAAAAGATGATATTTTTGCGACTTTATTGATACTGGCTAGTAACTGTCTGGCGGAAAGTAAAAATATTCAAGATTCTCTGATTAATCAGATAGTCGATAAGCTTTATAAGGTGTGGCAGTGTGATTTTAGTTTAGAGTATATCAACAAGACAATGGTGACATTAGGGAAGACTTTTCCCGTGATGAGAAGACGATTAGAAAACGCACTTAAGGATTTACCTTGGTATGTCAGAGATAGTAAATTTAATGCAGCAGAATTGTTAGGTAAAATCGGCAATCCTGAATCGATATCCGCTTTAAGTGCAGCATTGGATGATTCAGAAAACAGAATTAAAGGTTATGCAGAAGACGATATAAAAGAAATAAAGAGAGAACGTAAACCTATACTAGATTTTGAATTAGATTTGTATAAAGAAAAACCATTCAGAGGTTGGGCATTAAAAGCATTAGGAGAAATTGGCAATCCCAAAGCATTACCAACTATTATTCGGGCGTTCAATTATTCAGATTGGTTTAGAGATAATGCTGCAATAATTTTAGGAAAAATTAACAAAAAGCAATCTTTAGCTTTACCCTCTTTAATTTCAACACTATCTGATTCTGAAAAAAGTGTCAAATTTTGGGGAGTGAAAGCTCTAGGTGAAATTGGTATTGGTAATTCGGAAACAATACAAGCTTTGATTACAGCACTTAATGATGTGAAAACTAGAAACAATGCAGTAGAAGCGTTAGGCAAAATTAACAATTCAGCAGTAGTGTCAGCTTTAATCGAGACAATTAAAAATTCAGATGGGGATTTCAGAAGTTATGCAGCAGTAGCTTTAAGTAAGATTACTAATCCAGATGCAGTACCAGTGTTAATAGAAGCAGTGAATCATTCAGCTTTTCATGTTTATATTAGATACTTTGCGGCAGAAGCTTTAGGTAATATTGGCAACCCAGAAGCCGTGTCTGCTTTAATTGCGGTGCTGAATGATTCAGAAATAAATGATATATATTATGCAGCAGATGAACTTGTCAGAAATAAGGCAGTAGAAGCATTAAGTAAAATTGGAACTCCAGAAGCGGTGTCAGGTTTAATTGAGGCACTTAATCATCCCTATCAGAAAGTCAGAGGTAAAGCGGCGGAAGCTTTATTAAATATTGGCACTGAGAAAGCCTACTTAGGTTTAATGACAGCACTTAATCATTTAGATGAAAATGTTAGGAAATATGCGGTAGAAGCGTTAGTAAAAATTAACAACATTGGCAGCACAGCAGCGATGCCTATTTTAATCGAGGCACTAAATAATCCTTATCAGGAAGTTAGAAGCTATGCAACGATGATTTTTGCACATTTTCCTTTGGCGTTGGTGGTTAATCCAGAATCTAGACAAGCTTTTATTGTTGCGTCGCTTAATGATTCAGATAAGACTGGTAGAGACTGTGTAGAAACCGCTTTAAGCTTGCTTCTTAATCCAGAAGAAGTATTAGCTTTAATGACAGCACTAAGCAATTCAGGTGAGACTATCAGAAGCAAAGCTATAGAATCTTTGGGCGAAATATTAGACAAAATTGGCAACCCAGAAACGATACCAGGTTTAAGTATGGCACTAGAGGATTCCAATAATCTTCTCAGATATTATTCAGCAATATTGTTAACAGTTTATTTAAAAGGAAAAGGTAATCCAGAAGCTTTACCAATTTTAATCAAGGCACTTAATCATTCAGATGAGTATGTTAGACGCATGGCTGTAGGTGCTTTAGATGATAGCGACAATCCAGAAGTAGTGTCAGCTTTAATTATGATGCTAAATGATTCGGATTATGAAGTTAGAAGCACGGCAGCAATGGTTTTAGGTAATATCGGTAATCCGACAGCGATACCAGCCTTAATTGAAGCTTTGAATGATGTAAATAAATATGTCAGATTTGTGTCAGCAGATGCTCTAAGCAAAATGGGCAATTTAGAAGTGATACCAACTTTAATTGAGGGGTTAAATGATTCAGAAGAGAATATCAGAGTCTTCGCGGTAACAGCTTTAAGCAAGATAAACAATCCTATAGTGATACCAGTTTCAATTGAAGCACTGAATAATTCCGATAAGAATGTCAGAGCGTTAGCTGCACAAACTTTAGGAAATATTGGCAACTCGGAAGCAATACCAGCTTTAATTAAGGCACTAAATGATGAAGATGATCAGGTTCAATACATTGCTGCACTAGCTTTAAGCAAAATGGGCAATTCAGAAACAATATCAGCTTTAATCGATGTAATAAAGTATTCAGAGCATGATGCCAGATGGTATGCAAAAACAGCTTTAATTGATATTGGTAACTCAGAAGTAGTGTCAGCTTTAATTGAGTTGCTGAATCATTCAGATTGGGGTGTCAGAGGTTTTGCGGCACAAGCGTTAGGTGAGATAGGCAACCCAGAAGCAGTAACAGCTTTAACTGAAGCACTGACAGAGGCAGATGATTATGTTTTAGAATTCGTAGCAGAAGCATTAGAAAAGATGGGCGACTTAAGAACCTTGAAACAAATTATTTATCGTTGGGATATTGATATTTATGAATCTAATATTTTTCTGCTTGCGAGAAAACTTGCCATCCGCTATCGCAAAACTAAAAACTCAGTTATTCCAGTTTATCGTCAGCGATTTAGATTTCTAGTGAAGCGCATTAGAGGAATTATTGTGATGGTAATCTCATCATTAAGAGACAAATAAAATCGTGACTATTGCAGACTCGCAATTCGCGCACAGAAAGCCAAGCCGAAACCTGACTTGATGGTTTATCCTGAAAGAATGGAGAAGACGATAAAACACTTGAGTAAAAAGATACGGTTCTTCGGTTTGTCTTATGCAATGGACGGGGGTTATAAGGAATGAAACCCTTATAGAGACAGACATTGCTGCGATTTTTATCAATTGTTGGCTCTTCTGGTTTTCGTGTGTTAATTTTTGTTATGAATTAAAGCAAGCAAACAGCTTAAGTCGAAGATGTTCAAAATTGGTAAATCCATAACTCATTCTTTTAATAAGCTTTATTTTGGTATTCATTCCCTCAATTAATCCGTTGGTTGTCTGATTTTCAAAGTAATTACAAATACCCGGCAAATGCTTCTGGATCATGCTGGCACCACTTTCATATAATATTCCGCCTATTCTTATCCATTTTTCCAATTTTCTCTCAGCACCTCTGAACGTTCTACTACTTTGATAAATTTGTCTAATTTCTTCTTTCATTTCCCAGGCTATTCCCAAGCAGGGATGTTCTTTCAGGATAACTTCTAGTTGT
>NZ_JASJFF010000008.1:0-2029 GCF_030065435.1 Microcystis sp. M53603_WE2 | reverse complement strand
GTCAATTTATTTTCGCTGCTTGTTAAATACTGAACCCATCCCCAGTAAACCCAATGCCAATAACCCCAGAATCGAGGAAGGCTCTGGAACCGCTGGAAATGGATTTGGACCGGTACTGGGTGATAAAAATCCTTTTAAAGGATCACCCACGGCTCCAAAACCAACAAGATCGAGGGAATTAAACTGAGTTATAACTTCTACATAGGTCTCTTCTCCTTCTAGTACCCTGAAACTACCGAGATCGGGGAAATCCGTAAAGTAAATGAAATCTGCACTAGCGATAGGATCGGCAACATTTGGGGTGTTTACAATCGTGATTTTTAATGGCAATGTTTGAGTGAAATCTGGGTCGGAGGAAGTGGTGTTGATTATCAGATCAACCCCATTAATCCCAGTACCCCCAAAAACAGCGCCATTACGGTAATACAAGCGCCCTGCAACAAAGTCTTGACCCTTGGGCTGATCGGTAAAGTCAGAAGGAATAAAGGACAATTGATTGGTAAATGAACCATCTACAGGCGTTCCCCATTCGATGGTGTCGGTTCCGTTGCCCGTGTATACTGAGTCGGGGAGCGTGATGGCGTTGTCAAAATGGCCTGTCACTGTCCCTGTACCTACATTTACAGTTACAGCTTGGGCGGCTTGGAAAGGGGCTAGGATGGCTAGAGTTGCCCCCGCTACCAATAAGCAATGCTTACCCCCCCCCACATTTTTGATTACTTTTGTTAATGTTTTGGCCATGGAAAACTCTTCCTTGGTATGGTTTCCCCGATTATATAATTGTATTTTTCAAAAGACTGGTATTGCCTGCTACCAATAAGCAATGCTTACCCCCCCCCACATTTTTGATTACTTTTGTTAATGTTTTGGCCATGAAAACCTCTTCTTTGGTAGGGTTTATTCGATTATATAATTGTGTTTGGCTCTCTTGGATATTGGCTGAAAAATGTTCACAATGTCACATTATGGGCTTAACGCCTGCGCCCCTACATTGCACAATGACCTCAAATACTTTTTCAGCAAGCCTTTATTACCATAAACGATAAAAACTTTTCAACAAGCGCGGCGGAATTTTTAGATAATAACCAATAATTACTAATTGATTAACTAAGGTAGTTTTGCCAACTCCTAATTTTTGCCAACGTCTTGCCGAGGTAATCACCGGAGCAGCAACTATGGCTATTTTACCCCTTTTTTTCAATCTTTGTATTAATTCAAAATCTTCCATAATTGGCAACTCAGGAAACCCGCCCAAATCTGCCAATATTGAGGCTTTTAAAAATATTCCTTGATCTCCGTAGGGAAGGGAAAGCCAGCGAGAACGCCAATTAACTAATTTTTCCACTAAACGCAGGGTTTTTTCCTCTCCATCAATTTTTAATTCAAAGGCCCCCGCTACTATCCCAGATTGGGATAAAGTATCGATAATTTTTTCTTGAAATTCATGGGGAAGTAAAGTATCTCCGTGTAGAAATAACAAAATATCTCCTTTGGCTATTTTGGCTCCTAAATTCATCTGGAAAGCACGACCTTTTCTGGGTGAAATAATTACTTTTCCTCCCAATTGTTCGGCTATTTCTCTAGTTTTATCGGTACTGCCCCCATCGACAACAATAATTTCTACCCCCGCACCTATCTGTTTTAACGTTGCTGCAATTCTTAACTCCTCATTGAGAGTCGGAATGATAATACTAAGATAATTCATCAGGTTTTGTGGTAACTAAAGTCACAGGATTTAGGGGCGACCATCGGGTAAATTTTCCTACAGATACCGAGGGATTGACTGGGATTTTTAATAACTGTTTTTTCGGTAGAAAAGTTAAACATTGCTGCCAGTTCTTCAGAGTGGCTAAAGCTGGAGTCAAAAGTCGATACCAAATTAGGTTACACTTCATCTTTATGGAAAGCGAAACTCTGTTCTAAGATAGGTGGGACAATGCCGAATATTAAAGGAGACGATGGTGCGCTCAAAACCATCTTCAGCAATAGTAAAATTATCGCAGTGGTCGGGCATTCCGAGAAATCGAGC
>NZ_JASJFF010000918.1:0-1485 GCF_030065435.1 Microcystis sp. M53603_WE2 | reverse complement strand
TCTAGGTGTCGATAGCCTTGAATACAGGTTCCTTGTAGGTTCAAAAATTTGTCAAGTATCATAAGTAAAATAATCTCGTTTTTGGCTATTATATCAAATTTTAACTCAATTGTCTATCTTTTGGCATTAACCTGTTTGTGCTTTAAGTCGTTCCCTGTATGGATTTCAGCTACTTTTGAGCTTAGGTACTCTCATCGAATTTTATTTTAAGTTAATTATTTGCATAACAATTCCCGAAGAGCCAAATCGGTAAAACCCTACACCCCACACCCCACACCCTGCCCCCACCAACAAACTTTTTCAGCAGACCCTAAATAATACTTTTCGACAACGGGTTTTCCGGTTAGTGAGAGAGAGTCTATCGTTCTCTAAAAAAATGGAGAATCACCTTGGGTATCCCTTTGGTATTTTATCCATGACTACAATACCCAAGGAAGTAAAGGTTAAGCCGTCATCACTACTTCTGAATCAGCACCAAATTAGGTTACACTTCATCTTGATGAGAAACGCCCTCAAGGAGCAGCGAGTCTCATAATCGCTACAATAATAGATAAAATCCTAATTGCGAGGAAAGCCTATCGATACCATCTTCGGCAATACCCAGGGACTGAAAGCCAGTCAGATGAAACAGCTACAAAGGCTGTACCATGAACGCTTGCCTATTGATACTCTCACCACCCCAGAATTCGCCCAAAGACTGGCGGCTATCAGTACCGATATCCATCAACCCCTCTGCACCTATATCAACCGTCGCGGCCAGGTAATTCGTGTGGGAGTGGGAACCCCCCGACAAACCCAATTTTCTCTCTTGGAACTACCCCGCTACGGTTCCGAACGTCTTTGCGGAATTCGTTGTATCGCCACGGAACTCAAGCAGGAACCGCCAAAAGAATCCAGTTTAACCGCCATGGCTTTGCAAAGATTAGACGCGCTGGTGATCTTAACATTAACCGGTACAGGCATGATCCGTCGCGGTGGTGGGGCGACCGGTTATGTGGAGCAAGTCTATCTGGCGCATCTCATACCACAAAGTCAAACAAATGTCAATAGTAATATATACTGGTCTGTCTCCCCTCCCTTAAATCTAGAGGATTTAAGCAAACAGGACTTTTTAGAGTTAGTGGAAGGACTAGAGGCGGAGTTTCAGCGAGAATTTACCGCTATAACCGTTGATAAAGCCGAAGATCGGGTACTATTGGTTGGTTTGATCACCGACGATATCAGCGATCGCCAGTTTGAGGACGGTTTAAGTGAATTAGAGCGTTTAGTTGATACCGCCGGGGGTAAAGTTTTGCAAGTCACCCGACAAAAACGGGATCATCCCCATCCTCAAACAGTGATCGGTTCGGGAAAAGTGGCAGAAATCGCCCTACAGGTGCAAACTTCGGGGGCTAATTTAGTTGTATTCAATCGCGACCTTTCTCCCGCCCAAATTCGCAATCTAGAGAACCAAATCGGGGTGAGAGTGGTCGATCGCACCGAGGT